>NZ_JBISWL010000043.1:0-24666 GCF_044462265.1 Kocuria rhizosphaerae | reverse complement strand
GCTCAGACGCTATGGGTGTAGGCGGCGTCTGGGTCTTGTGGCCGGGGCCCCGCTTATGCAGAGTACGTGGATCACCCCGACCGGTCGGGGTCGGGGTGCCGACATGCATAGGAGGCCCCGGTGTTCACCGAGCGTACAAGTCTGGGACTGGATGTCCATGCCCGCAGCGTGAAGGCCTGCGCGATCGACAGCCTGACCGGCGAGATCATTCATCAGACCCTCAGCGCTGACACCGTCATGGTGGGCGAGTTCGTCGACGCTCTGGCCCGCGAGCACGGCCCCGTCCAGGTGACCTATGAGGCCGGACCGACCGGGTACGAACTCGCCCGCACCCTGATCGAGGCCGGCCACCGGGTCCAGGTCGCGGCGCCCTCGAAGCTGTTGCGGGCCTCCGGTGACAGGGTCAAGACCGACAAGAACGACGCGCTGCTGCTGGCCCGACTGGCCCGCAACGACGACATCATCGAGGTCACGATTCCCGACCGGTCCCGCGAGGTGGCACGGGACCTGGTGCGGGCCAGGGACGACGTGCGCCGGGACCTGATGAGCGCCCGTCACCGGCTGGGGAAGTTCCTCCTGCGCCACGGCCACGTCTACACCGGCGGCGAGGCGTGGAGCGGCAAGCACGAGGCCTGGATGCAGCAGATGGCCCGCCAGGACATCGCCGTGTTCGGCGAGGTCTCACGCATCGTGTTCGACGACTACCACGACGCGGTCGCCCACGCCCTGGCCCGCCGGTGCCGGTTGGACGCGCAGATCCTCCTGCTGGCCGAGGACTCCGAGTGGACCACGGTCACCCGGCGTCTGGCCTGCCTGCGGGGGATCTCGACCCTGACCGCGTTCTCTCTCGCGGTGGAGATCGGCGACTGGGACCGCTTCACGGGCCGGAACATCGCCTCATACCTGGGGCTGGTGCCCTCGGAGCACTCCTCCGGGCAAACCCGCTCCCAGGGCCAGATCACCAAGACCGGCAACGCCCACGCCAGGCGGTTGCTGATCGAGGCCGCCTGGCACCACAAGCCCCAGTACCGCCCGGGGAAGACGATGCGGGACCGGTGGGCCCTGGCACCGGCAGCCGTGGCCGAACGCGCCGATGCGGGCAACAGGCGCCTGCATCACCGCTGGAGCATGCTCAGCGAGCACAAGAAGCGTCACACGGTCGCGAACACAGCGATCGCCCGAGAGATGGCCGGCTGGTGCTGGTCGCTGGCGACCATGGACGCATGACCCACAGACCCGTTCACGGACCCGGCCACGGGAGATCTCCTGCGCGCCGCGCGCCGAGGAGACCAGCGATTCGACTGTGAGCAGTCACGAGATCCTCGTGGCCACGCTCGAGCTCAGACCAGCATCGCTCCTCGCGCCGAAACCAGCGTCATGCGGTAACCAACCCGCGGATATCAGACTGACCACGCGTCGAGACAACACGCCCGCAGAGATCACCCCAACCCCTCCATGAACGACGAAGCGGGGCACCCACCGATCAATGAGTGCCCCGCTTCACCCTGCCCTCTTGACAAGATCGACTACATATCAGTCGTCCCAGCCCTGCTGCGGCGTGGCGCAGGACTCCCGGAAGACGTACTGCGAGATCCGCCGGCGCTCCCGGCTGGACCAGTCGATGGCCGGGCGGCGGTGCTCCTCGGGCACGTAGCCCAGCCGGTAGACGGCCATGAGCTCGAGCTCCTCGGGGACCCGGAGCAGCTCCACGATCTCGGCCCACCGCTCGGGGACCTCCATGGGAAAGGAGATGAACTGGATGCCCATGCCCAGCTCCACGGTGGTCAGCCAGAGGTTCTCCACGGCCGCCCCCATCGAGAAGAGCGAGTAGAAGCCGGACAGCTGCCCGGGCCGGTACTCGCGCCGGTCCAGCATGACGCCCAGGAGCAGGGGGGATCCCGCCACGAGCCTGGTGTTCTCCGAGCCCAGGGTCTGGGGCACCCGCAGACGGTTCATCATCGCCTGCCCGCCGGGGGTGAACGCCTTCTTCGTGAAGGGGCGCAGCACCGCGGGGAGCTTGTCGAAGAGCATGCCGAAGCGCTGCTCGTCCATCTCCTCGCGGCTGAAGCGGAAGTAGCGCTTGTACCGGTCGAAGAACGTCCCCTCCGCCATCACCTGGGTCATGGACTCCCCGCTGATCCGCGCGATCCGCTCGACGGTGCCCCGGTCCTCGATGAGCACGAACCGCCACGGCTGGCTGTTGAACTGGGACGGTGCGGCCGCGGCGGTGCGCAGCAGCAGCTGCTGGTGCTCCGGGGACACGGGATCCGGCAGGAACGGTCCGTTGGTCGTGCGGCGGTTGAAGACGACGTCGAGGAACTCCATGGGCACTCCGGTTCGGTGGGGACGGTCAGTGCGCGCGCGGGCCGCGGGCCCGGTGCAGCGCGGTGGCGTAGAACGGTGCCGCGGACAGGGCCGCGACGGCGTGCCGGCGGGGGTGCCCCTGGGCGGGCGTGCCGATGTGCGGCAGGGCGGCCAGGGGCACGAGGGCCGGGGCCAGGGCCCGCGCCGCGGCCCGCCGGCACGGGCAGGACGAGCCGGCGGAGAGCATCGCGGCCAGGAGCGTCGTCGTCGTGGTGGCGAGGTAGAGGGCGTGGTGGATCCAGCGGAACCTGCCGGTGCGCACGAGGCCGGCCCCCACGGACGCCCCGAGCGCCGCGTTGGCCACCCAGCAGGCGGCGGCGAGGCCGATCCACGGCCCGGTGGGCGGGCTCCCGGAACGCAGGTCGTCCCCCACGTCTCCTCCCCTCCCGGTCGCTCGTGCCCGGCACCGGCCGGGAGGCCCAGTCTAGTGACGGCCGCCCGTCCTCCGCGCCCTCCTTGGCGCACCGTGTCGCCCGCACCACAATGAACAGATGCCCAACCCCCTGGCGCGCCCACGGCCCGACCTGTCCCTGCGCGACGCCGGTCTCCGCGAGCTCATGGACGACCCCGGCTGCGACCCGCGCGCCCTGCGGCGCACCTACGCGCGCTTCGACGTGGTCAACGCCCTCGTCGCCGGGTGGCGGGCCACCTACCGACGCGGCATCCGCCCGCTGGCCCGGACCGGGCGCCCGCTGACCCTCCTCGACGTCGGCTCGGGCGGCGGGGACGTCGCCCGGCGGCTGGCCCGGTGGGCGGCGCGGGACGGGATCGACCTGCGGATCACCGGCGTCGACCCCGACGCCCGCGCCCACGACTGGGCCACGGCCCGGACGGCCCGCTGGTCGGCCCGGCACCCGGAGGCAACGCCCCCGGTCTTCCGCCGGACCACCAGCCGCGAGCTGGCGGCCGCGGGCGAGTCCTTCGACGTCGTGGTCTCCAACCACCTCCTCCACCACCTGGACCCCGCGGAGGTCCGGGAGCTCGTGGGGGACTCCGAGCGCCTGGCCCGCCGGGTCGTGGTGCACAACGACCTGGTGCGCAGCACCGCGGCGTACCGGCTGTACGGGGTGGCGGTGCTCCCCCTGGCCCCCGGCTCCTTCCTGCGCACCGACGGGCTGCGGTCGCTGCGCCGGGCCTATCTCCCCGGGGAGCTGCTCGAGCTCGCCGGGCCGGGCTGGCGGGTGCCGCCCGGTTCCTTCGCGCACCAGCAGATGACCCTGGACGTTCACCCCTGATTCATGCGGCCCCCGCAGACTGACCACGCCCCCGACACGACGGGACCGGCTCCGGCCGGCCCGGGAACGGAGAACCAGTGAAGATCGCGATCCTCGGTGGAGACGGCTTCTGCGGCTGGCCCGCCGCCCTGCACCTGTCCGCGCGCGGCCACGACGTCGTCGTGGTGGACAACTTCTCCCGGCGTGCCGTCGACGCCGAGCTCGGGACGGAGTCGCTGACCCCGATCCGCGGCCTCGACGAGCGCCGCGCGGCGTGGCAGGAGCTGACGGGGCGGCGGATCGGCTTCGCCCGGATCGACCTCGCCGAGGACTACGAGTCGATCCTCGACCTGCTCGTCATCGAGCGCCCCGACGCGATCGTGCACTTCGCGGAGCAGCGGGCGGCGCCGTACTCCATGCGCACGCCCCGCACGAAGCGCTACACGGTGGACAACAACGTCAACGCCACGCACCACGTGCTGTGCGCGGTCGTGGAGTCCGGCCTGGACGTGCACGTCGTCCACCTGGGCACCATGGGCGTCTACGGGTACGGCACCGCCGGGATGAAGATCCCGGAGGGCTATCTGGACGTGGAGGTCCCCGGGGAGCAGGGCCGGGTGGCCCAGCAGATCCTCTACCCGGCCGACCCGGGCTCGCTGTACCACATGACGAAGGTCCTCGACCAGACGATGTTCGCGTTCTACGCCAAGAACGACCGGCTGCGGATCACCGATCTGCACCAGGGCATCATCTGGGGCACCAGCACCGAGGAGACGGCGCTCGACGACCGGCTGGTCAACCGCTTCGACTACGACGGCGACTACGGCACGGTCCTCAACCGGTTCCTCGTCCAGGCCGCCGTGGGCCACCCGCTGACCGTGCACGGCACCGGCGGACAGACCCGGGCGTTCATCCACATCCAGGACATGGTCCGGTGCGTGGAGCTGGCCCTGCTCAACCCTCCGGCGGCCGGGGACCGCGTGAAGATCTTCAACCAGATGACCGAGACCCACCGGGTCCGCGACCTCGCGGACCTCGTCGCCCGGCTCACCGGCGCCGAGGTCGAGAGGGTGCCGAACCCGCGCCAGGAGTCCGCCGAGAACGAGCTGCACGTGGTCAACGAGGCGTTCCCGGATCTCGGCCTGCGGCCCACGACCCTCTCGGAGGGCCTGCTGCTCGAGGTCGAGCAGACCGCCGAGCGCTGGGCCCACCGCGTGGACCTCTCCCGCATCCCGGCGACGTCCGTGTGGAACGCCCGCCGGCGCCCGGGGATCCCGGCACGGCCGGCCCGCCCCGCGGCCGTCGGCGCCTGAGCCGGCGGATGCGGATCGCGCTCTACACGGACGTCTTCGCCCCCACCGTGGACGGCGTGGTCACACGCCTGACGCGCACCCTCGACGAGCTCGGCGGGCTCGGCCACGAGGTGCTCGTGCTCACGCCGGGGAACCCGCCCGGGCACTGGGGGCCGCACCGGGTGGTCAGGGCCCCGTCCGTGACGTTCCCCTGGTACCGGGACATCCGCGGAGGACTGCCGTCCCCGCGGGTCGAGCGGGCCGTGTCGGCGTTCCGCCCCGACGTCGTGCACGCCGTGAACCCGGTGTGGTTCGGCGCGTGGGGCGCGCTCTCCGCACGGGCGCGGGACCTGCCGCTGCTCGCGTCCTTCCACACCGACGTGCCGCAGTACATGAGCGTGTTCGGGCACGGGCTCGGCACCCTGCGCCGGCCCGTGGAGCGGTGGATCCGCACGACCCACAACCTCGCCCAGGTCAACCTGTGCACGTCCGGGCCCATGGTGGAGCGGGCCGCGGCCCTGGGTCTGCGGGACGTGGAGCTGTGGCCCAAGGGCGTGGACACCCGTCTCTTCGACCCCGCGAAGGCCTCCCCCGCCGTGCGGCGGCGGCTCACGGACGGGCACCCGGGCGACCGGCTCGTGCTCTGCGTGGGGCGGCTGTCCAGGGAGAAGGACGTGGCGGCCCTGCTCGAGCCGATCCGGCGGCTGCCGCGGACCCGGCTCGCCGTGGTGGGCGACGGCCCGCACCGGCCCGAGCTCGAACGGCGGTTCCGCGGGACCCCCACCATCTTCCCGGGCCGGCTCACCGGGGAGGAGCTGGCGACCGCGTACGCGTCGGCGGACGTGCTCGCGTTCCCGTCCACCACCGAGACCCTGGGACTCGTGGCCCTGGAGGCCCTCGCGAGCGGGATCCCCGTGGTCGGCGTCCGCGCCGGCGGCATCCCCTTCGCGGTGGACGACGGACGCACGGGCCTGCTCGTGCCACCCGGCGACCCGGCCGCGTTCACCGGCGCCCTGGCCCGGCTGCTCGACGACCCGGCGCTGCGCGCGCGGATGGGCGCGACCGGGCGGGCCGACACCGAGGGCCACGGGTGGCGCGCCGCCACCGAATCGCTGGTGCACCGCTACGAGCAGGCGGTCCGAGTGCACCGGGGCCGCCGACGGAAGCGCGCGCGGCCGCCCCGCCCGGCTCGTTAACTATTGCCAACATTTACTACCGGCACGTACGTTGACGGCACAGCAGTCCACCGGTCACCACCGGGACGCGTCCGCCCGGGCACGTCCCCCGCACCGCGGGACCAGTTGCACGACATTTCCTGTCGCCGGCCGCCGCGCGGTCCGGCGGCACCGGGGGGAGGTCCTGCCGCGCGCTGGGGCCCCGAAACGCTGCCGGGGCCACGACGGAACAGACGACCGGACACAGGAGACACACGAGATGACTGCTGCCAAGACCTGGGCCGCCGCGGGGTCCGCGGCCACGATGCTGGCCGGAGGGCTGCTGCTGGGCGCCCCCGCCGCCGTCGCCGCCCCCGGTGACCCGGCCTGCGTGCAGGCCGCCGGACAGTTCGACGCCGCGCTGACCGGCGCCGGCCTCACGCCCGACTCCCTCATGGCGCTGGACGCGTCGGCCGAGGCCGTGGCCGCGGCGGAGGCGCTGTACGCGACCCTCGTCGAGGGCGCGGGCGGACCCAGCCTGCAGGAGCTCGAGGCGGCCGCCGCGGCGCTGGTCGCCGCGCAGCAGTCCGGGGACCCGCAGGCGGTCGCCGCGGCCGAGGCCCGGCTCGCCGAGCTCGAGGCCGCCCTGACCGCGGCTCTCGAGAGCGTCGACCCGGCCGTGGCCCAGCAGGCGCTCACCGAGGCCGCCGCCCGGTTCGAGGCGCTCCTGGCGGCCGTGGGTCTCGACGAGGCCACCGTCAACGGCCTGCTGGTCCTGCTGGAGCAGGCCGTGGTGGCGTGCGAGGGCACGGTTCCGCAGGCTCCCGTCGTGGCTCCGGCGCCCGTGACGGCCCCCGTGGCCCCGGCACCCGTCGCGGCGCCCGTGGCGCCCGCACCTGTGGCCCCGGTGCCCGCTGCCGCCGCTGCTCCCGGGGAGGCCGCCGCCGTGGCCGTGAACCCCGGACTGAACATGCAGACCGCCGCCTCCGAGGCCGGGCCCGGCCCGGGCGCGGGACTGCTCGCGGTGCTGCTCACCGCCGGGGTGGCCGTGCTGGGGACCATCGCCCTGCTGGTCCGCCGCCGCGCCCGTCCGTGACGCCCGCGCGCGGTCCCGGTCCCCGGACGGGGTGCGGGACCGCGTGCGGGTCGCCGGCTCACCGCCGGGTGACCGCGCTGCTGCCCCGGGCGGGCGCGTCCGGCGGGTCCAGCACCGCCACCAGCCGCGCGAGGTCCTGGGCCGCGGTGAGGGTCAGCCGGCCCTTCTGCTCGGTGGGGTCGGTCAGGCCGGTGCTCAACCGGCTCACGAGCGAGCGCACCCGGTCCGCGGCCTCTCCCGGGTCCTCCCCGTCCGCCCAGGCCCGCACCCCCTCGGCCGCGGACTGCGCCGCCTCGGCGAGCCGTGCGGTGAGCTCGTGGGACACCACCCAGTCGTGCTCCTGCGGGTCGTAGAGCTCGCGCAGCACGTCCGTGAACCCCCGGAGATGGAAGACGACCGTCTCGAGCTTGAGCAGGGCGTCGAAGCCCGGGTCCGTCGCACGCCGGCCGCGCCGCCGCCGGAGGAGGACCCGGGGATTGCCGCGCGCGCTCTGGGCGGACTCGTCGACGGCCTCGCGCACCTCCCCGGTGATCCGCACCAGGGCGTGGTTGCGCTCCTGCCAGTCCCGTCCCGCGGTGCTCCCCGGCTCCGCGAGCTCCCGTCCGACGTCCTCGAGGTAGTCGACGACGACGCCCTGCAGCCGGCCCAGCTGGAGCCGGGCGGAGCGGAAGTCCAGCGGCGGCAGCACCAGCGCGTTGACGGCCAGGCCGATCACCACCCCCACCGACATCTGCACGAGGAAGCCCGCCGAGTACCCCTCCGCGTCCTGGCCCCCGATGATGAGCACGAACAGGGCGCCGACCGGGACGTACTCCGCCCCCGCGCCGAGCCGGCGGATGCCCGCCAGGAGCACGCCCACGCCCACAGCCGCCGAGACCGAGAACAGGTTGGGGTTCCCGAGCAGGAGCACGCCCGCGGCCAGGGCGATGCCCAGGGCCAGCCCGGCGACCGTCTGCAGCCCGGCGCGCACCGACCCCAGCACCGTCGGGTACATCGCGGAGATCGCCCCGAGCGGGGCGTAGTAGGGGTAGTCGTCGATCACCCCCGGCATCCGCTGGGCCACGACCCAGGAGAGCGCCACGGCGAGTGCCGTCTTGAGGGCGAGGAGGATCCGGGCGCCGCGTATGGTGTGCACCCGGACATCCTACGGAGCCGCCGGTAGGATCGACCCGCCGCCCGGTCCCGCCGCCCCGGTGCCGCCACCCGCCCGAGGAGGAGGACCCATGAGCCGACCGCCGCACCGGCGAGCGCTGCTGGTCCTCGCCGTGGGCCTGGGCGGGGCCCTGGGCACGGCGGCCCGGCACGGGCTGTCCGTCGCCGTGCCCGCGGTGGACGGCTGGCCCGTGGCCACCCTCGCCGCGAACCTGCTGGGGGCGTTCCTGCTCGGCCTGCTGCTGGAGGCGCTGGTCGTGCGCGGCGCGGAGACGTCCCGCGGGACGCTGCTGCGCCTGGGCGCCGGCACCGGCGTGCTGGGCGGGTTCACCACGTTCTCCGCGCTGGCCCTCGAGACCGAACGGATGCTCTCCGGCGGGACCCCCGGCCAGGCGCTCGCCTATCTCGGGATCACGCTGGCCGGCGGCTTCACCGCCTGCCTCGCGGGGGTCCTCCTCGCCGCACGGGGGCGTCGGCCGTGACGACCGCGCTGCTGATCGGACTCCTCGGCGGGCTGGGCGCCATGGCGCGGTTCGTGGTGGACGGCGCCGTGCGGCAGCGATGGGGGGCGGCGTTCCCCGTGGGCACCGCGACCGTCAACGTGAGCGGCTCGTTCCTGGCCGGCCTGCTCAGCGGAGCCGCCCTGGCGGGGACGCTGGGCGGCCCCGCCGCCGCGGCGGCGGTGACCGGCTTCTGCGGCGGGTACACCACCTTCTCCACCGCGATGACCGACACGGTCCGGCTCGTGCGCGACGGCGCGGCCCGGCGGGCGGTGCTCTACGCCGTGGGGACCGCCGCCCTGAGCGTCCTGGCGGCGGTGGCGGGACTGGCCGCGGCGGCCCTCGCGGCCACCCTGTCCTGACGCAGCACCCCGTCCCGCGCTGCGCTGCTCCCCTGCCCCGTGGCGGTTCCTGCCCCACCCTGGAACAGTGAGAGCCGACCATCACCGGTTCCCGACGGAGAGCGAAGCCCCATGACCGATCACCTCCGGAGGTCTCCGGCCGCCTCCCCGTCTCCCGCCCCCTCGATCGCCGAGCTGCTCGGGCGGCTGTCCCTGGCGGAGAAGGTGCACCTGCTCACCGGGGAGACGGCGTTCACGCTGCCGGGCCACGAGGGGATCGGGCTGGCACCGCTGGCGTTCTCGGACGGGCCCACGGGGGTGCGGGGCCAGAAGTTCGTCGGCGGGGAGGCCGTGGCCCTGTTCCCGAGCGCCACGCTGGTCTCCGGCTCCTGGGACGACGCGGTCGCCGAGGAGGTCGGCGGCATGCTGGCCGAGGAGGCCCAGCGCCAACGGATCCACGTGGTCCTGGGTCCCACGGTCAATCTGCACCGCTCCGCGCTGGGCGGCCGGCTGTTCGAGGCGTGGTCCGAGGACCCGTACCTGACCGGGCGCACCGCGGTCGCCTTCGTGCGAGGCATGCAGGGGCGCGGCACGGGGGCGTGCCTCAAGCACCTGGTGGCCAACGAGTCCGAGACGCTGCGCAGCTTCATGGACTCCCGGCTCCCCGAGACGGTCCTGCGGGAGGCCTACCTGCTGCCCTTCGAGATGGCAGTGCAGGACGCGGACGCCTGGTCGATGATGGCCGCCTACAACGACGTCAACGGGGTGCCGGCCACGGAGCAGGACCACGTCCAGAACGGGATCGTCAAGGGCGAGTGGGGCTGGGACGGACTGATCATGAGCGACTGGTTCGCGACCAGGCGCACCGTGGAGCCGGCCAACGGCGGCCTGGACCTGGTCATGCCCGGCCCCGGCGGACCGTGGGGCGACCGGCTGACGGCCGCGGTCCGGGCCGGGCAGGTGGCCGAGGAGACGGTCGACGAGCACGTGACCCGGCTGCTCCGCCTGGCCGACCGCACCGGCGGGCTCGACCGCGGACGGGGCCACCGGGCGTGGGCGAGCGACCTGCCCGCCCCCGACTCCGCGCGGCGCCAGGAGCAGCTGCGCCGCCTCGCGGCCCGTGGCATGACGGTCGTCGCCGACCACGGCGTCCTGCCCCTCGCGGAGGACGCCGTGGACGACACCGTGGCCCTGGTCGGCCGGCACGCGGTCGAGACGGTCTGCATGGGCGGCGGCTCGGCCCACGTGCGCCCGCCCCACCAGGTCGGGGTGGCCGAGGGGCTCACCGCGCTGCTCGGGGACCGCGTCGCGGTGGCCGACGGGCCGGCCGTGCGCGCCCGTCCGGTGGCCGCCGATCCGGCCTTCGTCTCCGACCCGTCCACCGGGACCACCGGGATGGAGGTCGTGCTGCTGGGCGCCGACGGCACCGAGCTGACCCGCCGGCACGAGGACTCCGCCGAGTTCTCGATCGGGTTCGACGACGCCCCGACCGGCACCCCGGCGGCGGCCGTGCTGACCGCTCGGCTGTCCAACGAGGCCGGCCCCGTGCTGCTGGGCGCGATCGGCGCGGGGACCTGGCGGATCACGGCGGGCGGCCGCGAGATCTCGGCCGGACTGTCCCTCGCGGGCAAGGATCCGGGCGAGGCCATGATCGTCCCGCCGGCCTTCGCCGAGGTCGTGGAGCTGCCGGCCGGTGCCGTCGTGACCGCCACGGTGGAGCTCGACGCGGTGGACCGGCGCGAGCTGCTCCTGGCCGACGCCTCCCTGGGCCTGTCCGGGGAGAGCCATCTGCTGGAGATGCCCGCCGTGGGCGTCACGGCCCTCGTGGCCGCCCCGGCCCCGCGCCCGGACGATGAGCTGATCGCCGGGGCCGAGGCCGCGGCACGGGCCGCGGGCACCGCCGTCGTCGTCGTGGGACTGACGGAGGAGCAGGAGACCGAGGCCGCGGACAAGACCACCCTGGCCCTGCCCGGGCGCCAGGACGAGCTCGTGACCCGCGTCGCCGCCGCCGCCGGGCGAACCGTGGTCGTCGTCAACGCCGCCACCCCGGTTCTCATGCCCTGGCTGGCCGACGTGGACGCGGTCCTCGTGGCCGGGCTGCCCGGCCAGGAGGGCGGCCACGCCGTGGCCGCGGTCCTCACCGGCGAGCTGGAGCCGACCGGCCGGCTGGTCACGACCTGGCCGGCCGCCGACGGTGCCGCCCCCGCCTGGGACGTGGTCCCGGACGAGGACCTGGGCCTGTCCTACGACGAGGGCACGTTCATCGGCCACCGCGGACACCACGCGGGGCTCGCCCCGGCGCCGCTGTTCTGGTTCGGCCACGGACTGGGCTACGGCGCCTGGGACTACGGTCCGGTGCAGGTCCGGGACGGGGACGACGGACTGGAGGTCACCGTGGAGGTCACCAACACCTCCGCCCGCGACTCGCGCGAGACCGTGCAGGTCTACCTGGACCCGGTGGAGGCGGACCAGCCCGTACGGCTGGTCGGCTACCAGGGCGCCGACGTGCCCGCCGGGGCCACGACCTCCGTGACCGTCGCCTGCGACGCCCGGCTGCGCCGCCGCTGGGACGAGGCCGCCGGCACCTGGGCCCGGCTCGCCGGGGGCGGTGAGCTCCTGGTCGCCCGCGGACTGGGCGACGTCCGGGCGCGGACAGCGCTGGGCTGAGACCGCGCGAGGTCGATGCGCCCGCACCCGCTGAACGAGGAGTTCGGCCGGCGGACGTGGCCGCGGCGTCCACCGGTCACGTCCACCGGCCGGTCTCCCCGCTCTCCTCCTCGTCCTCGTCCCGCTCGATCCAGTCCGCGGTGGACGGGCCCATCATGGCGAAGCGCTCGCCGTCCGGGCCGGCCGCCAGCACGAGCTCCCCGTAGCCGAACTCCTCGGGTTCCTGCAGGAGCGTCCCCCCGGCGGCGACGACGCGCTCGGCCGCGACGTCGGCGTCGTCGACCTCGAAGCAGACCCACCACATCGGAGGGCCCACCGCCATGTCCGCCGAGGGCACGCCGACCCCGCCCAGGGTGCGGTCCATGCCGGGGACCGTGAAGACGGCGTAGGCCTCGTGGCGCGTGCCGATGTCCTCGAAGGTGTAGCCGAAGAGGTCGGCGTAGAACGTCTCGGCCCGCTTCTGGTCGGTGGTCAGCAGGTCGCACCAGGCCACGGTGCCGTGGCCGCCCACGACGCTGAACCCGGTGTGGTCCGCGGGCTGCCACAGGCCGAACGCCGCGCCCGTCGGATCGACCCACACGCCCATCGTGCCGAAGGTCCCGACCTGCATGGGCTCGAGCATCTGCCGGGCCCCGGCCTGCACGGCGGCCCGGCCCGTGGCCCGGATGTCGTCGGTCTCCAGGTACACCGCCCAGGCGTGGGGGTCGTCCTCCGGGGAGCCGGGCACCCCCGGGGACATCCCGGCCACGGGCTCGCCGTGCGCCAGGGCGTTGCAGTACCCGCCGTACTCGGGGTCCGAGGGCGTGAAGCGCCACCCGAGCACGTAGGAGTAGAAGTCCTGGGAGCGGTCCAGGTCCGAGACCATGATGTCCGCCCAGCACGGGGCTCCCGGGGGCCACCGTTCGATGTGCTCCACCATTGCTGAGTCCTCTCGTCGTGCGCCGGGGCAGGGTCCGCCGGGTGCGACGACGCTGTCCGCGCCCCGCCGTCCCTCGTCCTCCCATCGTTGCCGCCCCCGATGCAGAAAGGAACACCCCGCGCCACGGCACCTTGCCGCGGATCGGCCGCCCGGGTGCGGCCGGACCGCCGAGTAACGTGCTGGTGCCGCGGATCACACGGACCTAGGCTGGAATCGTCAGAAGACCGACCAGCACAACGGAACGTTCTCCGTGGGGGAGGACGGAGCACCTGACATCGAACGCGACGTGCCGGACATCCGCCGGAGGACCGGGGAACGACGGACACCCTCCGCCGCGCGTTCCCGTCCCAGTCCTCGGACTGGAGCTCCCCGGTCTGCGAGGCGATCGCCATGAAGCACTTCCGACTCTCCGGCCTGTTCGCAGGCACATCAGCAGCGGTCCTGGTCTCGACCGGCCTGGTCCTGGGCGGTCCGGCCCACGCCTCGACCGCGCAACCGATGCTCTCCTTCACCCACGGCTGGCGCGTGGACCAGCACGTGCGTGAGCTCGGCGACGTCAACGGCGACGGCCGCGCCGACGTCGTCGGCTTCGGCGACCCGGGGACCTTCGTCGCCTACGGTCAGGCCGACGGCACGTTCACCGCGCCGCAGCTGAAGATCCGCAACTTCGGCACCGCGCAGGGCTGGAACACGGCCCAGCATCTGCGCACGGTCGCCGACGTCGACGGCGACGGCCGCGACGACCTGGTCGGCTTCGGCAACGCCGGTGTCCTCGTCTCCTACGCCCAGCCCGACGGCACGTTCACGCCGGCAGTGCTGAAGGTCGACGACTTCGGGTACGACCAGGGCTGGCGGGTCGGCCAGCACCCGCGCGAGGTCACCGACATCAATGCCGACTTCGCCGCGGACATCGTGGGCTTCGGCTACTCGGGCGTCCACGTCTCCGCCGGCCTGATCAACAGGGAGTTCTCCGACACGACGAAGCGCAGCGACAGCTACGGATACAACCGGGGCTGGCGCGTCCACCAGCACCCGCGCACCGTGGCAGATGTCGACGGCGACGGTTTCGCGGACGCCGTGGGATTCGGCGACGCGGGGGTCTACGTCTCGTACTTCGACACTCCCAGCGCCACCTTCGGACCCGCCACGCTGAAGGTCCCGAACTTCGGGACCGAGCAGGGCTGGCGCGTGGACCAGCACCCACGGGAGCCGGCCGACGCCAACGGTGACGGCCGCGCCGACGTCGTCGGCTTCGGGCACCGCGGGGTCTCCGTGGCGTACGCCCAGGCCGGGCAGGGCTTCACCCCGGTCTCGGTCGAGCTCGAGGACTTCGGCACGGTCCAGGGGTGGCGGGGCGACCGGCACCTGCGCACCCTCGCCGACGTCAACGGCGACGGCATCCAGGACCTGGTCGGGTTCGGCGACGCCGGCGTCCACGTGGCGCACGGACAGGCTGACAACACCTTCGGGGACCCGTTCCTCGACGTCGGCGAGTTCGGCTCCAACGGCGGGTGGAGCGAGGACCGCTACCCACGCCTGCTCGGTGACGTGAACGGCGACGGCCGCGACGACGTCGTGGGCTTCGGGCACTCGGCCACCTACGTGGAACTGTCCTGATCCTGCGCCGCGGGTCCGGCCCCGCCCCCCGGGCGGGGCCGGACCCTGTCCCCGAGGCCGGGCACCGCCGGGCTCAGGGCGCTCCCCGCGTCGCGTCACGGACCTCCCCGACGAGCTCCTCGAGCACGTCCGCCAGGGCGACCACGGAGACGTCACCCCCCGTTGCGCCGCAGCCCTCCAGGACGGCCAGGTGGGAGTTGCGCTCCTGCATCACGCGCACGACCTGCTGCAGCTTCGCGTCCGCGGCCACCGTGGTGAGCGGGCGCACGGCGCCGGGCGGGATGGGCTCGTCACGGCGCGCGGCCGGGACCCCGAGCAGGTCCTTCGTGTGCACGTAACCGGTGAGAGCGCCGTCCTCGGCGCGGACCGGGAAGCGCGAGAAGCCCGTCTCGGCGCACTGCCGCTCCAGCTGGGCGATGGTCGCGGAGGCCGGGACGGTGCGCAGCCTCCCCTGCGGGATGGCGACGTCGGCCGCGGTCAGGCGCTCGAAGTTCAGGGCCCCGGTGAGCAGGGTGATCGCGTCCTCGTCGAGCAGGCCCTCCCGGCCCGACTCGACCACGAAGCCGGCCACCTCATCCGAGCTGAAGGCCGAGGCGACCTCGTCCCGGGGCTCGACCCGCAGCACGTGCCGGACCACGAGGTTCGCGGTCTGGTTCATGAGCCACACGAACGGGCGGAAGGCGAGGACGAAGACGCGAAGGACCGGCCCGAGCAGGAGAGCGGACACGACCGGTTTCGCGATCGCGATGTTCTTGGGCACCATCTCGCCGAGCACCATGTGCAGGAACGTCACCACCACCAGGGCGATGACCAGGGCGATCGGGTGCACGAGCCCCTCGGGGAGCCCGAGAGCGGCCATGGGCCCCTCGATGCCGTGTGCGATCGCGGGCTCGCCCACGGCGCCGATCAGCAGGGAGCAGGCGGTGATGCCCAGCTGGGTGGCCGCCAGCGACGTCGAGACGTCCTCGATGCCCTTCAGCGCGAGCCGCGCGCCCTTCCTGCCCCCGGCGGCCCTGGGCTCGATCTGGTCGCGGCGGGCGGAGACCATGGCGAACTCCGCGGCCACGAAGAAGGCGTTGCCGCCCAGCAGCAGGAACAGCACCAGGATGGCGAGGGGCTCGCTCACTCGTCCGCCCCCGTCCGTCCGGCCCGGCGTGCCAGCACCCGGTCGACCCGGTGCCCGTCCATCCGCGCCACGGCGAGACAGAGGCGCGCGCCCGTGGGCAGGTTGTCCTCGTCGCGGTGGTCGTGGTCGACGACGTCGAGGCGCACCCGGTCGCCGGCCCGCGGCAGGCGGTCCAGCCTCTCGGCGATGAGTCCGCCCAGGGTGTCGGACTCGTCTCCTTCGGGCAGCTCGAGGCCCATGATCTCCCCGAGCTCGTCGGGCCGGAGCAGCCCCGAGACGACGACCCCGCCGTCGGGGGTGGAGCGGTGGCGCTGCCCCGGCTCGTCCTGCTCGTCGTCGATCTCCCCCACGATCTCCTCGATGAGGTCCTCGAGGGTCACGATCCCGGCGGTCCCGCCGTACTCGTCGACGACCACGGCCAGCTGCAGCCCGGACCGCCGCACCTCCCGCAGCAGCGGGTCCAGGGTCATGGACTCGGTGACGACCGTGACCGGCACCGCGATCTCCCGCACGGGGCGGGTCCCACGCTCCTCGTAGGGCACGGCGAGGCCGTGCTTGTAGTGCACCACCCCGACGATCTCGTCGACGCTCTCCCCCTCCACCGGGAAGCGGGAGTGGCCGGTGGCCACGGCGATCTCGATCAGGTCCTGGACGGTGTGCTCGTTGAGGAAGGTGACCTGGGGCCGGGGGCGCATGACGTCGGCGGCGGTGCGGTCGCCGAACTCGATGGAGCGTGCCACCAGCTCGGCCGTGCCGGGATCGAGAGTTCCCTCCGCCCCCGAGCGGGAGACCACGGCCATGAGCTCTCCGGCGGTGCGGGCGCCGGCGACCTCCTCGGTGGGGGTGAACCCGAGCAGGCGCAGGACCGCGTTGGCGGAGGAGTTCAGGACGGTCACGAGCCAGCCGAGCACGAGCATGAAGTTCCGCTGCGGGTGGACCACGAGGCGGGCCACGCGCACCGGCTCGGCGATCGCCCAGTTCTTGGGAACGAGCTCCCCGAAGACCATCTGGGTGAAAGTGGCGATCACGAACGCGGCCGTGGTGGCGGCGCCGGTGGCCGCGGCCGGGGACAGGCCGGTCACCCCCAGGACCTCGGTCAGGAGCACGCCCAGCGACGGTCCGGCGAGGAAGCCCACGACCAGGCTGGTCAGCGTGATGCCCAGCTGGGCGCCGGAGAGGTTCGTGGAGGTCCTGGTCAGGGCCCGTTCGATCGCGGCGGCGCGCCGGTCGCCGGACTCCTCGGCGGCCCGCACCTGGTTGCGGTTGACGGTCAGGAAGGAGAACTCGACCGCCACGAACAGGGCGTTGCCGAGGACGAGGAGAACGGCCACGCCGAGCAGGAGCCAGGCTTCGACCATCAGCGCTGCGCCTCCCGGGACCGGAGGCGCCTGCGGGGTGGCGCGTCCCCCGGGCCGCGGCCCGCGCGGAGCCCACGGGGCGCGCGGGCGGGGTGGCGGGAGTCGAGGGCGTGCATGGCACCAGGTTAGGGGGCGCGGGTGGGAGCGTGGTGGGAGAGCGCTCAGGCCAGGAAGGAGCGCAGGCGCCGCTCCGCGGCCGAGGGCGAGGTGGCGTCGAGGGTCTCCCCGTCCAGGAAGCGGTCGACCACCCGCGGGTCCACGTAGGAGCCGCGGGCGATCGCCGGGGTGTTGCCGAGGTGCTCGGCGACCTCGCGCATGGCCGCCGAGACGGCCCTCTTCCGGGCGTTCCCGGTGGGGCGGGTGTCCGCGCGGGCGGCCAGCGCCAGGGCGGCGGTCACGGTGCCCTGCCACGTGCGGACGTCCTTGGCGGTGAACTCGGGGCCGCACCGGTCCCGCACGAAGTCGTTGAGCCGGGCGCTCGTGGTGGTGGCCCACCGCCCGTTCTCGTCCCGGTAGGCCAGCGCCGGCTCGTCCGGGTCCCGCTCGAGCATGGGCGCCAGCGCGGCGGCGAGGTCCGGGTCCCGCAGGGTCGGCGTCCACCGGTGGCCGCTCTTGCCGGGGAAGTCCAGGTGCACCTCGTCCCCGTCGACGCTGACGTGCCGGACCAGCATGGTGGTGACCCCGTAGGAGCCGTTGGACTGGGCGTACTCCTCGTTGCCGACCCGCAGGGCGGCGGTGTCCATGAGCCGGAAGGCGGCGGCGTACGCCTTGTCCTCGGTGGCGCCCTCGGAGCGCAGCAGCCGGGTGACGGCCGCGCGGGCCCGGGGAAGGGTGTCGCCGAGCTCGAGGACGCGGTCGAACTTCTCGCGGTCCTTCAGCTCCCGCCACCGCGGGTGGTAGATGTACTGGCGCCGCCCGGCGTCGTCGACACCCGTGGCCTGGATGTGCCCGTTGGGCAGCGGGCTGATCCACACGTCCTTCCACGCCGGTGGGACGGCCAGCCCGCGGATCCGCGCGAGCTCCTCCGGGTCCTGCACCCGCGTGCCGTCCGGGCCGCGGTAGGAGAACCCCGTGCCGTGGCCGCGGCGCGTGATGCCGGGCCGGTGGCAGTTGCTGCGCCGCAGGCGCGGCCGGCGGGAAGCGGACGGTGTCGCCCGCGTCTGCTGGGTGGCGGCCATCGTGTCCTCTCGGGCTCTGCTCCCGGACCACCCCGGGGAACACCAAGTCTACTGACCGTCGGGGCGGGGTGGCGACCCGCCCCCGCGGCCGCCTCCGTGGCACGGCGGCGGCCGCGGAGGCGGCGCGCTCCCCCGGATGCGCCCGTCAGGGGACGGGCAGGGGCGCGGACCGCGCGGCGGCCACCGGGTTCTCCAGCGTCCCGGCGTACTGCAGGGAGGACGCCTGGTCGGAGAGGTCGACCATCTGCAGGGTGTTGAGCAGCTGCAGCCGGTTGAGGCAGGAGTGCTCGAACCGGGGGGCGAACAGCGGGACCCGTCCGGCCGTGGCGGGGTCCGCGTCGGCCAGGTTCTGCAGGCAGCGCGCGGCGATCGCCCAGAAGCGGTCGGCGTCGAGCAGCCCGTCGGCCTCGAGGAGGCCGGCCAGGTGCCGCAGGACGCCGTCGAACACGTCGGTGTGCACGGACAGCGCCGCCGTGGCCGGGGGCACCACGTGGCGGATCCGGTCGAGGCCCTCCGGCAGGGGGCGGTCCGTGACCACGGCGACCTCCTCGCCGATGTCCTTCATGATCACCCGCCGGGGGGCGTGGTCGGCCAGGACGAGGACCAGGTTCTCCCCGTGGGGCATGAACACGAGGTCGTGGGCGGTCAGGCACCGGGCCACCGGGACGAGGTAGGCGTCGAGGAGCCGCCGCACCCACTCCTCGGGGGACAGTCCCGAGGCGCGCACGTGCACCGCCGCCAGCGGCGTGCCCCCGGCGTCGACGTGCAGCAGGGACGCGAGGGTCGCGAGCCGCTCCCCCTCGGCGAGCGCGGGGACGGGGCTCTCCCGCCACAGCGCGGCGAGCATCTTCGTGTGCGGGCCCTCCTCGCCGTGCCCGGACTCCGCGGCCCGGTGGTAGGCGTCGCCGGTGTAGCCGACCGCGGCGACCTCCCGCAGGACCGAGAACCCGGCCGCGGTGAGCACGGGATCGGCGGCGACGACCCCGGCGACCCAGTCGTTGACGACAGGGGTGTCGCGCATGTACCGGGGCGAGAGCCCGCGCAGGAATCCCATGTTCTGCACGGCCAGGGCGGTCTTCACGTAGTGCCGGTCCGGGCGGGACGTGTTGAAGAACGTGCGGATCGACTGCTGCGCCCGGTGCTCGTCCTCCCCCTCCCCCAGCAGCACGAGATCCCGGCGGGCCAGGTCGGGGGCGAAGGTCACGGTGACCCGGTGCTCCCACTGGTGGGGGTGGACGGGCATCGGGCGGTAGTCGCCCGGGTCGAGCCCCAGGGCGGTGAGCCGGTCGCGGAACCGCTCCCGCACCGCCGGGTGGAGCTCCCCGGCGTGCAGCGCCTCCTCGTCGAGGCCGGCGACGGCGTCGAAGCGGCTGAGCTCCCGGCGCACCGCGACCCACACGAGCCGCACGGGGCGGGCGGCCTCGGGGGCGAAGCGGTCGTGCTCGGTGGCGCCCAGGCCGATCCGGCCGTTGTTGGCCACGAAGCCGGGATGGCCCTCGGTCATGGCGGACTCGACGTCCTGGAACTCCGCCGCCGCGAGCGCGGTGGACGGCCGGGTGCGGTGCACGAGCTTGTACGCGGCGGAGGCCAGCGTGCTCGCGATCTCCTCGAGGTAGGTGCCCAGCAGGTGCGGGGGGATGCCCAGCCGCGGGCTCAGCTCGGTGATCAGCGCCTGGGCGTCCGGCTCGGCGTCGGCGCCGTCCACGGTCCGGCGCAGCGACCCCTCGTCGAGCAGCCAGTGCTCGAGGGCCGTTCGCCGGGCCCGGAACCGGTAGCGGACGCGGCCGCCGTCGGTGCGCAGCTCGAAGGCGCCGTCCCCCACGGGCTCGGGCCGCACGAGCCGTTCGTGGGCGAACTCGGCGATCGCCTTGCAGCAGAGGTGGCGGTGGGCCACCCGCATCGGGTGCAGGCCCAGGTGCGGGACGGGCCCGTCCGGGTCCGGCCCCGCACCGGGGAGCAGCCGGGCGGCGTGGCCGAGCTCGGAGGCCGCGAACCGCTCCGGGGTGCATGTGGAGAGCAGTGCGGTCTTGCCGGGCAGCTCGAG
The DNA here is from genome assembly GCF_044462265.1 of Kocuria rhizosphaerae. Taxonomy (NCBI): domain Bacteria; kingdom Bacillati; phylum Actinomycetota; class Actinomycetes; order Micrococcales; family Micrococcaceae; genus Kocuria; species Kocuria rhizosphaerae. Next base: position 4,644 of record NZ_JBISWL010000043.1, on the reverse strand, counting down.
CGGGCCGTGGACCCGGAAGCCGGCGCGCTCGTTGAGCCGGTGCACGGCCGGGTTGCGGACGTCGGGCTCGACGACGACGCGCCGGGCCCCTCGCTCCTCGAACAGCCACCGGAGCACCGCGGCCATCAGCGCCCCACTGGTGCCGGGCACCGGTGTCCGGGCCGGGGCGAGGAGCAGGTGCATCCCCGCGTCCCCCGCCCGGTGCTCGTAGTGCCCGGCGAGCAGCACGGCGCCGGGGTCGTAGGTCTCGACGACGCCGAGCGGGACGCGGTCCAGGCGCGCCAGCCACGCGTCGGAGTGGGGGTCGGCGGCCACGGCCACGAAGGCGTCCCGGACCCGGGCGGGGTCGGCGTCGAGCATGTCCCAGAACCGCGAGCGGGGGTGGGTCAGCCACGCGTGCAGCAGCTCCACGCTCGGCCCGTCGGGGACGAGCGGCTCGAGGGTCAGGATCCCGCCCGGGGTGGCGATCCGGGCGGCGGGGGCGGGGTGGGCGTGGTTCATGCGGTCTCCTGGGGGATGCCGAAGGTCTGGAAGGCGATGGCGGGCTCGATCGGATAGACCTCCCGGCCGGTGACGGCCCGGAGGATGACGCTGTTGCGGTAGGCGCCCATGCCGAGGTCGGGCGCGGTGAGCCCGTGGGTGTGCACCTCGGCGTTCTGGACCCAGATCCGGTCGCGCCCGTGGTCGACCGCGTAGTGGCGGTCGACGTCGTAGCGCCCGACGTCGTCCCACGCGATCTCGTCGCGCACCGGGTCGAGGAAGGCCGGCACCTCCGCGCGGTAGCCGGTGGCCAGCACCAGGGCCCCGGTCGTGTGGCGCCAGCCGCGCTCGAGCTCGTCGTCGTGCAGCTCGAGCCGCACGGTCCCTGCCCCGGGGTCCCAGTGGGCCTCGCGCAGGGTGGTGCACGTGGTGAGCAGCCCGGCCGGGCGCCCGTGCACGGACCGGCGGTAGAGCAGGTCGTGGATCTCGTCCACGAGGTCGGAGCTGATGCCCTTGTAGAGGGGCAGCTGCTCCCGGTTGAGCCGGTCCCGCCGGTGCTGCTCGAGGCCGTGGAAGTGGTCGACGTAGTCCGGGGAGGTCATCTCGAGGGTGAGCTTGGTGTACTCCATGGGGAAGAAGCGCGGGGAGCGGGTGATCCAGTCCACCCGGGGACCGTCGGCCCCGGCGTTCTCGAGCAGGTCCCGGTAGACCTCGGCGGCGGACTGCCCGCTGCCGAGCACCGTGACGGAGTCCCTGGCCAGCAGCTCCTCGCGGCGGGGGAGGTAGTCGCTCGTGTGCAGCACGGGCCCGCGGGACGTGTCGACGCCCTCGGGGACCTGCGGCACCGTGCCGACGCCGAGCACGAGGCGGCGCGCCCGGTGGCGCTCGGTCCCCGTGCGGGTCCGGGCGGTGACCACCCAGGCGTCCTCGGCCGGGTCCCGCTCGACCGAGACGACCTCGCGGCCCCAGCGCAGCGAGCCGAGCTGCTCGCTCGCCCACCGGCAGTAGGCGCTGTACTCGGCGCGCAGGGGGTTGAAGTCCTCCCGGATGTAGAACGGGTAGAGCCGCCCGGTGCGCTTCAGGTAGTTCAGGAAGGACCAGCGGGACGTGGGGTCGGCCAGCGTCACGAGGTCCGCGAGGAAGGGCACCTGGATCGTGGCGTCCTCGAGCATGAGCCCCGGGTGCCAGTCGAAGCCGTCGCGGGCGTCGAGGAACACGGCGTCGAGGTCCTCGAGGGGCTCCGCGAGACAGGCCAGGCCCAGGTTGAACGGGCCGATGCCGATGCCCAGCAGGTCGTGCACGCGCCCCATCAGCGGGCCCCCGCCACGGCGGCCACGGGCAGGAGCTCCCGGGCGACGTCGCGGATCCGGTCGAGCACCTGCTCGACGTCGGCCACGGTGGTCCCCGGGTTGAGGAACGTGAACTTCAGGCAGCGCCGCCCCCCGACCACGGTGGACGCCACGATCGCCCGGCCGGAGTCGAAGAGCGCGGCGCGCACCGTCTCGACGAGCCGGTCCGCCGCGTCGTCGTCGAGGCCCGGGGGCCGGTGCCGGAACAGCACCGTCGAGAGCACGGGCGCTGCCACGAGCTCCATGTCGGGGGCCTCGTCCACGACGCGGCCGGCCTCCTGCGCCAGGTCCAGGACGCGGTCCAGGGCCCGGCCCACGCCCTCGGCGCCGACGGTGCGCAGGGTCATCCACAGCTTGAGCGCGTCGAAGCGCCGCGTGGTCTGGAGCGACTTGTCCACGAGGTTGGGCTGCACGGCGTCGCGCGGGTTGAGGTACTCGGCGTTCCACGTGGAGAAGCGCAGGTTCCGCCCGGCGCGCAGCAGCAGGGCGGAGGCCGCCACCGGCTGGAACCACGACTTGTGGAAGTCCACGGTCACCGAGTCCGCCTGCTCGATCCCGTCGAGCAGGTGCCGGCGGGTGGGTGAGACGAGCAGCCCCCCGCCGTAGGCGGCGTCGACGTGCAGCCACACCCGGTGGCCCCGGCAGATCCCGGCGATGCGCGGCAGCGGGTCGACGAGACCGAGGTCCGTGCTCCCGGCCGTGGCGACCACGGCGGCGACCTCCCCTCCGGTGGCCTCGACCTCGTGCAGCGCCCGCTCCAGGGCGATGACGTCCATCGCCCCGCCCCGGGCGGCCGGCACGAGGACGACCGCGTCCGGGGACAGGCCGAGCAGGTGGGCGGCCTTCGCCACGCTGAAGTGGGCGTGCTCGCCCGCCACGATCCGCAGCCCGGCCAGCCGTTCGCGCCGGGAGCCGGGGTGGGCCCGGGAGAGCCGCTCCTCCCGGGCCGTGAACAGGGCCTGGAGATTGGACTGCGTGCCGCCGGAGGTGAACACCCCGTCCGGGCCCTCCGCCGTCGGGAAGCCGATCCGCCCGGCGGCCCAGTCCACGAGCCGCTGCTCGATGAGGGTCGCGGTCGTGGACTGGTCCCACGTCTCGACGGCCGTGTTCACGGCCGCGGTGAGCGCCTCGGCCGCCACGGCCGGGATGGCCACGGGGCAGTTCAGGTGGGCCATGTAGCCGGGGTCGTGGAACTGCACGGCGTGGTCGAGGTAGAGCCGCCGGGTCTCCTCGACCACCGCGTCGAGGTCCCCCAGGGGCCGGTCGAGGTCCACGTCGGCGACGAGGTCCTCCAGCTCGTCGGGCGTGGCGGCGGAGCGGGGGCTCCGGACGCCGGCCAGGTGGACGGCGACCGTGTCGACGGTCGAGTGCAGGGCGCGGGCGTACTGCGCCGGGGTCTCTCGGGTGAACAGGAAGTCGTTCATGGGGTCCTCGCAGGGGTCGGGACAGGGCTCGGGACAGGGGTCGGGCCAGGGGGCGGCGGACCCCCAGGGGCCGCCGGCGGATAAGGCAAGGCTTACCTAACCACATCGGCGCGACGATTACATCATGCCCGTGTTGCGTATTCCCCGGAACACACCCTAGGGTGAGTCCTGTTCTTTGGTTAGGCAAACCTTGCCTGACCCCGATCCGCACCGACGGCACCGCCGTTCCGCACGAAAGGGTGGCCGTGGCCTCTCCCGACCTCCGCGCTCCACGCCCGCAGTTCCCCCTCCGCCGCACCCTCGCCCCGGCCGCCCTGCTCGCGGCCGGCGCCCTGGTCCTCACCGGGTGCGCCACCGGCCAGACGGACGGCTCCGCCGACGAGACGTCCGCCACCGCGGAGGGCGCCACGGGCGAGTTCCCCCGCACGGTGCAGCACGTCTACGGCGAGACGACCATCGAGGAGGCCCCCGAGCGCGTGGCCACGGTCTCCTGGGTCAACCACGACGTCGCCACCGCTCTCGGCGTGGTGCCGGTCGGCGCCCCCGTCACGGACTTCGGCGGCAACGAGAACGGTTCCACCGACTGGTTCGACGCCGCGGTCGAGGAGTCCGGCGCCCAGGCGCCCGAGACCTACTCCGAGGCGGACGGCATCAACTACGAGGCCATCGCGGCCCTCGAGCCGGACGTCATCCTGGGCGCCTACTCGGGCCTCACGCAGGAGGAGTACGACAAGCTCTCCGAGATCGCCCCCGTCGTCGCCTACCCCGAGGACGCCGTGGCCTTCGGCACGTCCTGGCAGGACTCGACCCAGCTCATCGGCGAGGCCCTCGGCCGCGAGGAGCAGGCGGGCGAGGTCGTCGCGGACGTGGAGCAGCAGATCCAGGAGACCGCCGAGCAGCACCCGGAGCTGGAGGGCACGTCCTTCGTCTACGGCACGATCGACCCCTCCGCGGCCGACCCGATCTTCGCGTACACGGGCGTGGACAACCGCCCGAAGTTCCTCGAGTCCCTGGGCATGGTCCAGTCCGAGGCGGTCCAGGACGCCGCCGAGGGCAAGGAGGACGAGTTCTACGTCACCTGGTCCCCCGAGAAGGCCGACGAGCTGACCTCGGACGTGTTCGTCAGCTGGGCCCAGGACGAGGGCGTGCGCGAGGCCATCGAGAAGGACCCGCTGCTCAGCCGCATCCCGGCCGTGGCCCAGGGCGACCCCGTGCTGCAGACGGACGAGCAGGAGGTGCTCTCGGTCTCCGCGGCGTCCCCGCTGAGCATCCCGTGGGCGCTCGAGAACGTCGTCCCGGACATCGCCGAGGCCGCGGCCTCCGCCCGCGGCGAGTGACCCCCCGGTCCCGGTGAGCACCACCACGGCCTCCCCCGCGGGCCTCCGGCCGGG
>NZ_JBISWL010000042.1:0-15151 GCF_044462265.1 Kocuria rhizosphaerae | reverse complement strand
CCCGGCCCTGGCCGCGGCCGCGCTGCTGCTGGCGGCCGCCACCGCGGCGTCCCTGTTCTGGGGCGCCCGGTCGGTGGACCCCGCCACGGTGGTCTCGGTGCTCGCCGGGCTCCCCTCCGCGCTCCTCGACGGCGGGTGGTCGGAGGTCTCCGGCGAGCTCGGCATCGACGCCGCCGTGGTGCACAGCAGGATCCCCCGGACCCTGACCGCGGTGCTCGCGGGGGCGGCCCTGGCGGTGGCCGGGGCCGGCATGCAGGGCGTCAGCCGCAACCCCCTCGGCGACCCGGGACTGCTGGGCCTGACGGCCGGCGCCGCGTGCGCGGTGGTCCTGGGCATCGGCTGGCTCGGCCTCGTGGCCACGTGGCAGCTCACGGCCCTCGCCCTCGCGGGCTCCGCGGTCGCCGCCGTGCTCGTCTTCGGGTCCTCGCGGCTCGGCGGCGCCGCCCCGACCCCGGCGGGCCTCGTCCTCTCCGGCGCAGCCGTCAACGCCGGCTTCGTCGCGCTGACGACCTCCGTGGTCATCGCGCTGCCCGCGGTCCTGGACCGCTTCCGCTTCTGGAGCATCGGCTCGGTGGCGCGCGCCGAGGCCACCGACCTCGCCGCCGTCGCGCCGCTCGTGCTCCTCGGCACGCTGCTCGTGCTGGGCGGCTCCTCCGGGCTCAACGCCATGGCCCTGGGCGACGAGCTCGCCCACGGCCTCGGCGTGACGCTGGGCCTGCAGCGCGCCCTGGTCTTCACGGGCGTGGTGCTGCTCTCGGGATCCGCGACCGCCCTGGCCGGGCCCATCGCCTTCGTGGGCCTGCTCGTGCCCCACGCCGTGCGGCGCCTGCTGGGCGGCGACTACCGCTGGATCGTGCTGTTCAGCATGGTCCTGGGCCCCGCGCTGCTGCTCCTGGCCGACGTCCTGGGCCGTGTGCTCACCCCGCCCCAGGAGATCCACGTGGGCGTGACCACCGTGGTGCTGGGCGTACCGGTGCTGCTCGTGCTGCTGCGCCGGGGACGGAGCGTGACCCTGTGACCGGCACGATCGCCCCTGCCGCCCCCCGATCGCCCGGGCCTCCGGACGCCCCGGGGCTCGTGCGCGAGGTCCGCCGCGGCCGGGCCCGGCAGACCCGGCGGGCCGTGGCGCTGCTGGTCCTGGCGCTGTTCGCCGCGATGGCCGTGCGGGTGCTGCTCGGCCGCTACACCGTGACGGTGCCCGACTTCTTCGCGATCCTGGGCGGCGCGCAGATCCCCGGTGCGAGCTTCATCGTGCTCCAGGAGAAGCTGCCGCGGGCGGTGCTCGGCGCTCTGGCCGGGGCCGCCCTGGGCTGCTCCGGGGCCCTGTTCCGCCGGGTGCTGCGCAACCCCCTGGCGAGCCCGGACATCCTCGGCATCACCTACGGCGCCGCGGCGGGCGCCGTGGCGGGCACCGCGGTCTGGGGGCTGCGCGGCACGGCCGTGTCCTGGACGGCGCTGGCCGGGGCCCTGCTCGCGGCGACCCTCATCGCCACCGCCTCCGTGCGCCTGCGCACCGGCGGCATCGTGGGCGAGCGGTTCCTGCTCGCGGGCATCGGCGTGGCCGCGCTCGCGCAGGCCCTCACGGCGGCCCTGCTCGTGAACCTGTCCCTGAACTCGGCCCGCGACGCCGCCCTCTGGACCGCCGGCTCGCTCAACGCCGCCACGTGGGACCGGATCACGGTGCTCGGCACGTGCCTGCTGGTGGCCGTGCCGGCCGCCCTGGCGGTGCACCGGGCGCTCGAGCCGGCCGAGCTCGGCCTCGAGCTCGCGTCCGGTCTCGGCGCGCACCCGGGCCGCAGCCGGGCCCTGGCCCTGGGCCTGGGCGTGGTGCTCGCCGCCGTGGCGACCGCGGCGACCGGCCCGCTCGCCTTCGTGGCGCTGATGTCGACCCCGGTGGCCACGGCGCTGACCCGGGGCCGGACCTCGATCCTCGCGTGCGCGCTCGTGGGCGCCGTGGTCGTGGTGGTCTCCGACGCCGTGGGCTCGGAGCTGCTGGCCGGGACGAAGCTTCCGGCCGGGGTCGTGACCGGCGCGGTGGGCGCCCCCGTGATGCTGTGGCTGCTCGTGCGGCAGCGGAGAGGAGACCTGGGATGAGTCCCGAGCTGCGCGCCGTGGAGGACCCCACGGCCCACGTGCCCGCCTTCCGGATGCGGGGCCTGTCACTGGGCTACGACGACCGGACCGTGGTGCGCGAGGTGGACCTCGACATCCCCCACGGCTGCACCACGGTGCTGATCGGCGCCAACGGCTGCGGCAAGACGACGCTGCTCAAGGGACTGTCCAGGCAGCTGCGCCCGAGCGCCGGCACGCTCGAGGCCGACGGCCGCGACGTGCGCGAGTGGCGTGCCCGCCCGTACGCCCGCTCCGTGAGCCTGCTGCCGCAGTCGCCCGTGGTGCCGGAGGGCCTCACCGTCGTGGAGCTCGTGGAGCGCGGCCGGCACCCGCACCGGCGGTGGTGGGGCGCCCCCTCCCCCGACGACGACGCCGCCGTGGCCCGCGCCATGGAGCTCACGGAGCTGACGGCCCTGGCGTCCCGGCCCGTGGAGGAGCTCTCGGGCGGTCAGCGCCAGCGGGTCTGGATCGCCCTGACCCTCGCCCAGCGCGCTCGCACCATGCTGCTCGACGAACCGACCTCGTACCTCGACCTGGCCCACCAGGTCGACCTGCTGGACATGCTCCGCGGGCTGGAGCACGCGGACGGACCGGGCAGCGGGCGGGCCACCGTCGTCGCCGTCCTGCACGAGCTCAACCTCGCCGCGCGCGTGGCCGACCGGCTCGTGGCGATGGCCGCGGGCCGGATCGTGGCCGTGGGCACCCCCGCGGAGGTGCTCACCCCGGACCTGCTGGCCGAGGTCTTCGACCTGCGGGCGGACGTCGCCCGCGACCCCGTGGGCGGGCGGCCCGTCGTCCTGCCCCGCGGACGGGCCCGCGAGGGCTCCCACCCCGCGCCAGCGGCCGCACCCGTGGCCCTGGACCCTGCACCTCGAGCGGCCGTCGCCGAGACTGGAAGGAACCTGCTGTGACACTCACCCGAGCCTCCGAGGCCACCTCCCCGACCGCGCCCGAGGCCGCTCCCGTGCTGTGCGTCGAGGCCGCCGTGACCTCCGTGACGCAGCTGTGCCCCTCCTTCCGCCGGATCACGCTCGCGGGCCCGGAGCTCGCGGGCCTCTCCTCCACCCTCATCGGGGACGGCGACCGGACACGGTGCCGCGACGCGTACATCAAGCTGCTCGTGCCGCCCCCGGGCCGCGCGCCCGAGCGCGCGGACCTCTCGGTGAGCCTGCGCGAGGGCTGGTTCGCCCGGCCCGCCGAGGAGCGCGGCTGGATGCGCACGTACACCGTGCGCGGCGTCCGGCGCACCACGTTCTGCGGGATGCTCGTGCCGGAGATCGTCATCGACGTCGTCGTGCACGGCGGTTCCGGCCAGGACGGCCCGGGCAGCCGGTGGGCGGCCGGCGCGGCCCCCGGCGAGCGCGTCTACCTGCTCGGGCCGGGCCCGCTGGAGCGCCCGTGGGGGGCGTGGGACCACGGCGGGGCCACCCAGGCCCTCGCGGTCGGCGACGAGACGGCCGCACCGGCGCTGATGTCCATCGCCGAGGAGTTCGCCGAAACCCCGCACGAGCCGTCCGCGGACGGCGCCCGCCCGCGCCTGGACGTGGTGCTCGAGGTCCCGCACGCCGACGACCTCCCGGCGCACCGGCTGCCCGCCGACCTGCCGGACGTGCGCCTGCACGTGCTGCCGCGCGCCGGGCGCGGGGCGCCGGCCGGGCACGGACACCGGGCCGCGATGCGCCTCGCGCGGCTGCTCGAGCTGCCCGGCGGGGCCGTGGACGACGTCCTGGCGGGCCGCCGACCGAAGCGCGGCCGTGCGACCTCCGCCCTGGCCGTCGCCGAGGGCGCCGACGAGCCGAGGGCGTGGACGGTCGCCCGGCCGGACCGGCCCGACGCGCCCTACGTGTTCCTGGCCGGGGAGTCCGGCACGGTGCGGGCCCTGCGCAGGCTGTGCGTCGACGCCGCCGGGATCCCCAAGGACCACGTGTCCTTCATGGGCTACTGGCGGCAGGGGCAGGCCGAGTCCTGAGCGCTCAGCGGCCACCCGGCCGGGCCGTGACGCGCAGGACGGCGTCGTCGGTCCCGTTGGCGGTGGTGACCCACAGGGCGCCGTCGTCGTCGAGGGTCGGCGAGCGCAGCCGCCCGTGCACGTCCTCGAGGGCGGTCATCCGGGTGGTCCCGGTGATCCGCGTGCCGTCCACGCCGTGGACGGCCACCCCCGTGTTCTTCAGCTCGGCCACGGCCAGCGCCCCGTCCCAGGCGCCCCACTGCTCACCGCTCAGGAAGGCCGCGCCGCTGAGGGCGACCGTCGGGCGGCCCGAGGACCAGGCGGCCTCGACGGCGTCCGGGAACCGCTCGAGGTCCGTCATGGGCACGGACTCGTCGTAGCCGGGCCCCGGGTCCCAGCCGTAGTTGCCGCCGGGCACGAGGACGTTGATCTCGTCGTCCGTGCCGGGGCCGTGCTCCGCGGACCACATGGTGCCCGTGCCGGGCTGCACGGCGAGCCCCTGGACGTTGCGGTGGCCGTAGGTGTGGACGAGAGCCGCGTCCCCCGGGCGGCCGGCGAACGGGTTGTCCCGCGGGACCGTCCCGTCGGGGTGCACCCGCAGGGTCTTGCCGCCGAGCGACCCGAGGTCCTGCGAGGTCCCGGACCGGGCGGCGTCCCCGGTGCCGACGTGGAGGACCCCGTCCGGGGCGAAGCGCAGACGGCAGCCACTGTGCCGGCCGGAGCTGATCGGCAGGCCGTCGACCACCGTCCCGATGCGCTCGGCCGTGCCGATGTCCTCCTCGAGCCGCCAGCGGGTGACCCGCACGTCACGCGGGGCGCCGTCACCGGTGCGGGTCGCGTGGCAGAGGAAGATCTCCCGGTCCTCCGCGAACCGCGGGGAGACCTCGAGGCCCATGAGCCCGGCCTCGCTGCCGACGAAGAGGTCGCCGAGGTCCGCCTCGATCTCCCGGGTGCCGCGCTCGTCGTGGGTGAGCAGTCTTCCGCCGCGCTCGGTGATCAGCGCGGCGCCGCCCGGGAGGAGCGCGACGTCCCACGGGTGGCGCAGCCCGTCCACGACGACCTCGACCTCGAGCGCGGGCTCCGGGGCGGCCGAGGGCCCGCCCGGTGCCGTCGTCCCGTCGGCCGGGGGTCCCCCGGAGGGGGGATCCTCCGCCGGGGCGCAGCCGGCCAGCAGCACCACGGCGGCGGCCGTGCGGAGCAGTCGCGCGTCCATCGGGAACTCCTGGGTCGAGCGTCTCGGGGGAGGCCAATCTACTCCGCGCCGATCGGCTCGGCCCCGCGGCGGCGGCCCGGCCCCGCTCCGGACCGGGGCCGCACCGGATCCGGGCCGGCCGGCGCAATCGAGTGCTGAACCGTGACCCGGGTCACCGTAGGATGAGGCAAGTCCGTCAGATCTTCCCGAGCTCCCTGACGGCCCGGCCGGTGCGGGGCGACCCCGCACCGGCCGTCTCCACAGCGGTCTCCACGGCGGCCCCCGTCGTTCAGTCGACCGGGTCCGGGCAGATGAGCGCGGCGGAGAGCACCCCGCCCACGGCCAGCAGAGCCGCGCCGGCCCACATGACCGCGGCGAAGCCCTCCAGGGCCCGCTCCGGATCCGCCAGCCCGCCGCCGCCCAGCCCTCCGACCAGCGGAACGGCCGCGACGGCGAGCAGTCCGGCGGTGCGCGACACGGCGTTGTTGACGCCGCTCGCGAGCCCGGCCCGCGCGTCCGGCAGCGCGGCCAGGGCCGCGGAGGTCAGGGGGGTGACGTACAGCGTCAGGCCGGCCCCGAAGACGGAGACCGGCAGGAGGACCTCCAGGACGTAGTCCGCGCCGGTCCGCACCCCCGTGAGCAGGGCCAGGCCCAGGGCCGCCAGCAGGCAGCCGGCGATCACGGGCACGCGGGGCCCGGAACGCCCCACCCACCGGCCCACCGACGCCGAGAACGCCGTCAGCAGCAGCGCGATGGGCATCACCGCCGCTCCGGCGGCCAGCGGGGAGAACCCGGCCCCGACCTGCAGCACCACGGGCAGAAGGAAGAACGTGGCGCCCATGGGCGCGTAGACCACGAACGTGACCAGGTTGCTGCCGACGAACAGCCGCTCCCGGAAGACCTCGAGGGGCAGCAGCGGAGAGGTCGCCCGCCGCTCCTGCCGCAGGAACAGCACCAGGAGCACGGCCCCCGCCAGCAGCGGCCCGGCCACCGCGGGGTCGGCCGGCCGGGAGCCGGCCCACGCCGTCAGCCCGTGGGCGAGCGCGCCCAGCGCGGCGACCAGCAGGACGGCCCCGGGAACGTCCAGCCGCAGGCAGGCCGCGGGATCGCGGGACTCGGGCACGTGCCGCCGGCTGATCAGCACGACCGCGAGCGCGACCGGGAGATTGACGAGGAAGACCCACCGCCAGCCGGCCGTCTGCACCAGCCAGCCGCCCACGAACGGCCCGGCCGCGGTGGCCACGGCCGTCAGGCCGGTCCACGCCCCGATGGCCCGCGCCCGGTCGCGCGGCGCGAAGGAAGCCTCCAGGACGGCGATGCTGGTCGGCGCGAGCAGGGCCGCGCCGATGCCCTGCACGGCCCGGAGCGCGATCAGGACGCCGGGGCCCGGGGCGAGAGCGCACGCCGTGGAGGACAGGCTGAAGCAGACCACACCGGCGAGGAAGATCCTGCGCCGGCCGTAGCGGTCACCCAGCGAGCCGCCCAGCAGGACGAACGCGGCGAGACCGAGGGTGTAGGCATTGGCGACCCAGGTCATGCCCACGGAGCCCAGGCCGAACTCCGCCCCGACGGCCGGGACGGCGACCGGCACCACGGTCATGTCGATGAACGTCAGGGCCGAGCCCAGCACGGTCGCGGCCAGCACCCACCGGGACCTGCGCTCCCCCCAGAACAGGAGCGAGGCCGGAAGTCCGCTCACGGGATCTGTCATCAGCCCGGTTCCCCCGCTCCCCCCGGCCCGCCGCCGAACGGCTCGGCGACCTGCGACCAGTGTCCCACCGGAGGCCCCCGGGCGCGCCCCGGACACCGGGCCCGCCCCCGGGTCCGCCCCGTCACCGGCCGTTATCGCTGGGCGATAACCACCCTGGCCCGCCGCCCCGGCCTCCAGCACACTCGGACGTGACACACGTCACCCTCGACGAACGAGGAGGAGACCCCATGGTCTATCCCGCGAAGTACTCGGCCCTGAACGCGCTGGCCCTCACCGACGAGGCCAAGCGCACCCTGACACGCGTGATCCGCGTCGCCTTCCCCCATCCGCAGATCCCCGACGGCCCCTACGAGCGGATGACGGAGAAGATCGTGGCCGAGGCGGAGGGGTCGACCTGGTTCCGGATGGCGCTGACCCAGGGTCTGCTCACCCTCAACTCGCTCAGCGACCGGCCGTTCACCGAGCTCGACGACGACGCCGCCCTCAAGGTGCTCAAGCGGATCGCCGACCTCGAGTTCTTCGGCTTCGTGCGCCGCACCACCGTGCTGCACTTCTACGACGACCCCGAGGTCTGGGAGGCCCTGGGCTACGAGGGCGAGTCCTTCTCGAAGGGCGGCTACCTGCACCGGGGCTTCGACGACCTCGACTGGCTGCCCGATCCGCGGATCGAGGAGTCCGAGGAGGAGCTGGCCGAGTGCGGGCCCCTCGGCTACGAGGTGGCGAGCGCCGCCCCCGAGGAGGGGTGGAACATCGACCGGCAGGGCGCCTCCGAGACCACCGACGCGCCCTTCAGCGACCTCTTCAAGGGGTCGGACGTCATCGACCACGGAGAGACCGCATGACCACCACCCCCCAGGACCAGCCGCGCTCGGCCCGGATCGAGCTCGACGACGACTCCGCCGTCGTCGTCATCGGCTCCGGCGCCGGCGGAGGCACCCTCGCCCACGAACTGACCGAGAAGGGCGTCAAGGTCGTGCTCCTCGAGGCCGGCCCCCACCTGACCACCGAGGACTGGGTCAACGACGAGTGGGAGGCCTTCCACCAGATGGCCTGGCTGGACCCGCGGACCACCACGGGCTCGTGGCGGATCGCCCGGGACTTCCCGAACCTGCCCGCGTGGATCGTCAAGGCCGTCGGCGGGACCACCACGCACTGGTCCGGGGCCACCCCCCGCTTCAAGGCCCACGAGTTCCGGACCCGGTCCGTCTACGGGCGGGTCGACGGCGCCAACCTGCTCGACTGGCCCATCACCCTCGAGGACCTGGCTCCCTACTACGACCGCGCCGAGCAGAAGATCGGCTCCACGCACCGCCACGGCCGCCCGCCCCTGCCCGCGAACAACAACTACAAGGTGCTCGCCGCCGGCGCCGAGAAGCTGGGCTACCGGCACTACGCCACCGGCCCGTACGGCACCAACGCCGAGCCCTACGACGGGCGCCCGGCCTCAATCCAGGACGGGTTCAACTTCCAGGGCGACAAGAACCGCTCCAAGTGGTCGATCCTCGTCTCGGAGATCCCCAAGGCCCTGCGCACCGGCAACCTGGACCTGCGCCCGGACTGCCACGCCGTGCAGCTCACGCACACGGAGAAGGGCCTCGTCGACAGCGTGGTCTACGTGGACGGCGACGGCCAGGTGCAGCGGCAGAAGGCTCGGCTCGTCGCGGTGGCCTGCAACGCCATCGAGACGCCGCGGCTGCTCATGCTCTCCGGCTCCCCCCTGTTCCCGGACGGGCTCGCCAACTCCTCGGGGCAGCTGGGCCGCAACTACATGCGCCACACCACGGGCTCGGTCTACGCGCAGTTCGACCGCCCGGTGCACATGTACCGGGGCGAGACCATGGCGGGCCTCGTCGCCGACGAGTCGCGCCACGACGTCGACCGGGGGTTCGCCGGCGGGTACTACATGGAGACCATCTCCCTGGGGCCGGCGTTCCTCGCGAGCTTCGCGGACCCCGGGTCCTGGGGCCCGGACTTCACGGCGCTGCTCGACGGCTACGCGAACACGGCCGGGATGTGGGTCGTCGGCGAGGACATGCCGCAGGAGACCAACCGGGTCACCCTGAACACGGCCGTCACGGACCACCTCGGACTGCCCGTGCCCAACGTGCACTTCGACGACCACCCCAACGACGTCGCGATGCGCAATCACGGCTACCAGCAGGCGTCCCTGCTCTACGAGTCCGTGGGCGCCCGGTCCACGCACCACACCCCGCCGTACCCGGCCACGCACAACATGGGCACCGCCCGGATGAGCGAGCGCCCGGAGGACGGGGTGACGAACGCGTTCGGGCAGACCCACGACGTCCCGAACCTCTTCGTCTCGGACGGCTCGCTCTTCACGACCGGGGCGGCGGCGAACCCGACGCTGACGATCGTCGCGCTGGCCGTGCGACAGGCCGAGTACATCGCGGATCAGCTCGCGGGCCGGCACCTGTAGCGGCCCGGCGTCGCACGGAACCCCGGCGGGGCGTTCAGCCGGCCCGGGGGCCGGCCGGGCACCCCTCCGCCGCGCGCAGGGCACGCCCGACCCGGTCCGCGGCGTCGCGCAGCACGGACGAGACGGCGCGGCGGCGACGCTCGAAGTCCGGGGGCCGCAGGGAGACGGCCACCGAGCCGAGCGTGCGCCCCGCGGCGTCGACGACGGGCGCGGCCAGGCACGAGGCCCCCGGCACGAACTCCTCGCGCTCCACGGCGACGCCCTCGGCGCGGACGCGCGCGAGCTCGTCCGCCAGGGCCGCCGGCGTCGTGATCGTGCGCTCGGTCATGGCCGCCATCCCGTGGCGCTCCAGGTACTCCGCCACCTCGTCCTCGTCCATCCGGGACAGCAGGATCTTGCCGAACGCCGTGGCGTGGGCGGCGTCGGCGAAGCCGAAGTCCATGGGCTCGATCCTCGGCCGCCGCGGGGAGTCCACCACGTGGGCCACCACGATCGCGTCCCCCCGGTAGACCGCGAAGTACGCGGCGGCGTCGGCGGCCGCGTGCAGTTCCCGCACCGCGCGCTGGACGCTGACGGGCGTGCCGACCTGCTGGCGCAGGGAGGTGTCGAGGGAGTGGACCTTGTACCCGAGCCCGTACCGTCGCTCGTCCCTGAGGTGGACCACGTGCTCGGAGGCCACGAGTGTCTGCAGCAGGCGGTAGACGGAGGGCAGGGGGATGTCGAGGGCGGTGCTGATGTCCTTGGCCGTGGCGCCCCGGGGGTCCCGGGCGACGACGTCGAGCAGGGCGAACGCCTTCTGCACGGAGGCCATGCCGCTCTGCGGGTCGGTGGGTGACATGCCTCCCATCATGGCCCGCGCCCCGTCGCGTGCCAACGGCGCGGGAGCGTGGCGCCCGGGCCGTCGGCACAGCGGTGGTGTCAGTCGACGGTGATCTCGCCCATCCGGTTCCAGCCCTCGGCCTCGATCTGCTCGCTGATGATCTGCGGGGTCTCCACGAGCGCCTGGGCGGCCTCCCCCGTGAACTTCTTGAAGTGCTCGCTGTTCACGTGGGGCCCGGCGCCGTCGTCCTGGAACGCCTCCACGAGCACGAACTCGTCCGGGTCCTCGACGCTGCGGGACCAGTCGAACCACAGGTTGCCCGGCTCCTGACGGGTCGCCTCCGTGAAGTCGCGGGTGAAGTCGAGCCAGCGGTCGGACCACTCCGGCTTCACCTTGAACTTGACGACGATGAAGATCATGCCTGCTCCCTTCGCTGCGGACGCCCCGGTGCCGGCGGGGCCGTGGGTGCCAGTCTCGCGGCCCGCGCCGCGGGCCGCCAAGGGCGGTTATCGCGGTCCGATAACGCGGGCGACGGCGGACCGCGCGCGGGGTGAGATCATGGCCCCATGAGCCACAACCTCACCACGGCCCTCGTGGAGGATCTCCGGGCGCGCATCGTGAGCGGGCACATCGCTCCGGGTGAGCGCCTGCCCAGCGGGAGCACCCTGATCGCCGAGCACGGGGTCAGCCGGACGGTGGTGCGCGAGGCCGTCGCGAGGCTGCAGGCGGAGGGGCTCGTGCACCCCCGTCGCGGCAGCGGGAGCTACGCCCTCACACCGCCGGCGTCGCCCCCGGGGACGGGCCGGCCGGCGCGAACCCTCCAGGACCGGCGTGCTCTGCTCGGCTTCCGCACCGGCGTGGAGTCCGAGGCCACGGCCCTGGCGGCCCTCGCGGCGACGGCGAGGGCGGACCACCACCTGGTCCGCATGGAGGACGCGCTTCCCGGCGTCCCGGAGAGGAGCTGAGGCCGGGATGGCGCAGGAGCACGTGATCACCGGCGCGGACCTGTCCCCGGTGCGGATGCTGCGGGCGCTGCGGCACGAGCCCGGGCTCGTGGCGCTGTTCGGGGACTGGCGTCCGGACCCGGAGCACGGCGACGCACTCATCGCGTTCCGGCCCGTGCAGGTCCTGGGTCCGGACGAGGACCCGTTCGCCGCCCTGGACGCGCATGCCGCGGACGAGGACGGGCCGGAGCCGCCGTTCGGCGTGGGCTGGATCGGGTACCTCGGCTACCAGCTGGCCCGGCGGCTCGAGCGGC
Source organism: Kocuria rhizosphaerae (assembly GCF_044462265.1). Taxonomy (NCBI): domain Bacteria; kingdom Bacillati; phylum Actinomycetota; class Actinomycetes; order Micrococcales; family Micrococcaceae; genus Kocuria; species Kocuria rhizosphaerae. The sequence goes on along the minus strand of NZ_JBISWL010000042.1, from coordinate 3,673 downwards.
TCCCCGAGGCCCCGCCGCGGCCGGCCCGGCTGCCGGAGCACCACCTCGCCCGCTACGACCACGTGCTGCGGCACCGGCCCGCGACCGGGGACTGGGTGGTCGAGTCCGCTCCCGGCACCGACCCAGCCCGGCTGGCGGCCACCGTGGCGGCCGTGCACAACGCCCTGGCGCGCCCGGGCGGGGCCGAGCCCTACCGCTGCGGCGCGTTCGGGGCCGACGCCTCCGCGGACGAGCACGCCGCGGCCGTGACCGCCGCGCTGCGTCACATCCGGGACGGCGACATCTTCCAGGCGAACATCTGCCGGGGCCTGGCGGCCGGGTTCGCGGGCGACCCCCTCGACCTGTTCTGCGCCGGCCACGAGCGGCTGGTCCCGCGCTTCGCGGCATTCCTCCGGCTGCCCGGAGGGGCCGTGGCGAGCCTCTCCCCCGAACTGTTCCTGCGCCGCACGGGACGCGACGTGCTGACCTCGCCCATCAAGGGCACCGCCGCGGCCACCACCGACCCCGCGGCGCTGCACGCCTCGGCGAAGAACCGCGCCGAGAACGTCATGATCGTGGACCTCATGCGCAACGATCTCTCCCGCGCCTGCGTGCCCGGCTCCGTCCGGGCCCCCGCGGCGCCGCGCGTGGAACCGCACACCGGCGTCCACCACCTCGTGGCGGACGTGCACGGGAAGCTGCCCCCCGGCCTCGGCGACGGCGCCCTGCTGCGGGCCACGTTCCCGCCCGGCTCCTGCACGGGAGCCCCGAAGATCCGGGCCATGGAGATCATCAACGCGCTCGAGCCCGCGGGCCGGGAGGTCTACACGGGGGCGGTCGGCTGCGCCGGCCCCGGCGGCCTGGCACTGAACGTCGCGATCCGCACGTTCGAGTTCACGGGCGGCCGCGTCCGGCTGGGCGTGGGCGGAGGGATCGTGGCCGACTCCGAGCCCGTCGACGAGACCCACGAGACCCTCGTCAAGGCCGTGCCCCTGCTCGACGCCGTGGGCGCGGAGCTGGACGACGCCCTGCGGCGGGAGTGGACCGGACACGCCCCCGGAAACGGGCACGCAACCGACGACGCCGTGGCCCCCGTGCCGGAGCCGCCGGCCTCCACCCCCGTGCCGGAGCCGCCGGCCGCTACCCCCGTGCCGGAGCTGCCGGCCTCCACCCCCGTCCACGCGGAGGGCGTCTTCACGACCCTGCTCGTGCACGATGGCTCGGCCGTGGACCTGGACGCGCACCTGCGGCGTCTCGGGGCCAGCTGCCGCGACTGCTACGGTGCGGGGCTGCGGCACGAGCTCCACGACGAGGTCGTCGCGCAGGCTGCGGAGCTGACGGGCCCCCACCGGCTGCGGATCACGGCCGTTCCGGTGCCGGGGGGCGGGCTGACGGTGACCGTGGCTTCCACGGCCCTCCCGTCGGAGCCGGTGCCGCCCTGGCGGCTGGTCCCCGTCCGGCTGCCCGGCGGCCTGGGTGGGCACAAGTGGGCGGACCGCCGGGTCCTGGCCCATGAACCCGCCCCGGGTCTGTGGTCGCGCAGCTGCGATCCGCTGCTCGTCGATGCCGACGGGACGGTCCTGGAGACGGGCCGGGCGAACGTCTTCGCCGTCGTCGACGGGGTGGTGCTCACTCCGCCCGCGGACGGGCGGATCCTGCCGGGTATCGTGCGGGAACAGGTGCTGAGCGTCCTGCGCGCCGCGGGCGCCGAGGTCCGTGAGCGCCCGGTGCAGCTCGCCGAGCTCGCCCGGGCGCAGGAGGTCTTCGTGACGAACTCGGTGGCCGGGGTCCATCCGGTGGGATCCGTCGACGGCGTGGGCCGGTGGGAGCCCGGCCCGGTGACGGCTCGACTGCGCCGGCTCGTGCACCGCGGAGCGACGGGCTGAGCGGTCCGGACGGCCGCGGGCGGACGAGTGAGGACTCGTCGTCGCCCATTCGCCGGCGACCGGCCCGGTCGGTGACGTCCGAGACCCGCCCGGCCGCGGCGGCGCCTGCGGATCAGAAGGGTGGTGGGTCGTCGGATGGGGGCGGCGGTCCCGGGTCGCGCCGGTCCAGGGGTCCGGGATCACCCGGCGCCGGGGGTGGCGGGCCGGCCGAGGGTTCGCCGGCCGGCGGTTCGGCGGACAGAGGTGTCTGGATCCGCAGGGGCGTGAGCACGGGGTGGTGGTATTGGCGGGGGTAGGTCACGTGCATCCGCCCGGCCGGTGAGGTCCACTCCAGTACGCCCTCCGGGCACCGGGGGTCCCGCCGGTCGCGGTGGCTGACCGTCCAGGGGCCCAGCGGCCCGTGTCGGTGCTTGAGCAGGTGGTGGTGGCGGCACAGGTGCGCCAGGTTGCCCGCCGCGGTCGCCCCTCCCTGGGCCCACGCGACCGTGTGGTCGAGGTCGCAGCGTTCGGCGCTGCGGCGGCAGCCGGGGAACCGGCAGGTTTCGTCCCGGTGGCGCAGCCGGCGCTTGAGGTCGGCCGGGACCGCGTAGGTGGCCCGGTCGTACTCCAGGACCGTGCCGGTCACCGGGTCGGTCAGCACCCGGGACCAGGAGGGGGCGGCCACCGCGATCCGGGCGGCCAGCTCCAGCGGGATCGGGCCGTACCCGGCCAGCTCCGCGCACCCTCCGGCGGCGGGCAGCCCCGCCGGGGGCGCCCCGGGCCCGGTGGTGTGGGCGAGCAGGGCCAGGGCCGGGACGGTGACGGCGACCTGGCCGCGGATCCCCCGCAGGTCGGCGGGCCACTGGGGCGGCTCTCCCGTCAGCAGCAGGTCCGCCAGCACGTCCGCCTGCACCTGGGCGCAGGTGCGCCGATCACGCTCACTGCCGCCCGGGCCGCGGTCCGGGTCGGTCCCCGGCAGGCACCCTGCCGGGCCCGGGGTGCCGGCGGGGCCGGCACGCCGGGCCAGGGAGGCCAGCCGGTCGCGGGCGGCGTAGGCGGTGGCGGCGTCCAGCAGCGCGCACACCCTCGCCATCCCGTTCTCGCCCGGTTCCACCCACACCCGCCGATCGGCCAGGGCCTGGCGGTGACGCTGTTCCTCGGTGTTCCGCAGCAGCTCCTCCCGCCGCCGCCGGGCCAGCGCGCGCAGCTGGGCGGCCGTGCTCTGGGGGGCTGCGCGCAGCAGGTCCTCGGCCAGCTGCCGCACCGCCTCCACCGGGGGCCGCGGCTCCGGCGGAGGGCGCAGCTCGCTGCCCAGCAGCTCGATCCACGTCTCCACGACGACCTCGGCCTGCTTGCCCCCGATCACCCCGTCCTCCAGGGCGGTGAGCACCTCGGGCAGGGACCCGGCCAGGCCGATGGCCTGCTCCACGCGGCGCACCGCCGTGACCGCCGGCAGGCGCAGCACCGGGCCGATCTCCGCGGCCACCTCCAGCAGGCTGCGGCTCTCCAGCAGCTGCCGACCGCACCGCCGGGAACGTGCGTTCAGCCAGCGCACCAGCACCGCCCGCCGCTGCTCGTGGGCCTCCTCCTGGAGCCGCCACATCCGGTGGATCCCCCGCAGCTGCCGTCCCGCCGCGGCCGCCTCCGCCCGGGCATCACCGGCCAGCTCTCCCACCGCCCGGGCGTAGTCCCGCTCCAGGGCGTCCAGGTCCGTGTCCTCCCGCAGCATCTCCTCCAGGGACCGCGGATCCTCCGGGAACCTCGGATCACCCGGGAACGGCGGATCGTCCGGGAACCACGGATCATCGGGCCAGGTGGTCATGACTCCA
>NZ_JBISWL010000041.1:0-67315 GCF_044462265.1 Kocuria rhizosphaerae | reverse complement strand
GCTCAGACGCTATGGGTGTAGGCGGCGTCTGGGTCTTGTGGCCGGGGCCCCGCTTATGCAGAGTACGTGGATCACCCCGACCGGTCGGGGTCGGGGTGCCGACATGCATAGGAGGCCCCGGTGTTCACCGAGCGTACAAGTCTGGGACTGGATGTCCATGCCCGCAGCGTGAAGGCCTGCGCGATCGACAGCCTGACCGGCGAGATCATTCATCAGACCCTCAGCGCTGACACCGTCATGGTGGGCGAGTTCGTCGACGCTCTGGCCCGCGAGCACGGCCCCGTCCAGGTGACCTATGAGGCCGGACCGACCGGGTACGAACTCGCCCGCACCCTGATCGAGGCCGGCCACCGGGTCCAGGTCGCGGCGCCCTCGAAGCTGTTGCGGGCCTCCGGTGACAGGGTCAAGACCGACAAGAACGACGCGCTGCTGCTGGCCCGACTGGCCCGCAACGACGACATCATCGAGGTCACGATTCCCGACCGGTCCCGCGAGGTGGCACGGGACCTGGTGCGGGCCAGGGACGACGTGCGCCGGGACCTGATGAGCGCCCGTCACCGGCTGGGGAAGTTCCTCCTGCGCCACGGCCACGTCTACACCGGCGGCGAGGCGTGGAGCGGCAAGCACGAGGCCTGGATGCAGCAGATGGCCCGCCAGGACATCGCCGTGTTCGGCGAGGTCTCACGCATCGTGTTCGACGACTACCACGACGCGGTCGCCCACGCCCTGGCCCGCCGGTGCCGGTTGGACGCGCAGATCCTCCTGCTGGCCGAGGACTCCGAGTGGACCACGGTCACCCGGCGTCTGGCCTGCCTGCGGGGGATCTCGACCCTGACCGCGTTCTCTCTCGCGGTGGAGATCGGCGACTGGGACCGCTTCACGGGCCGGAACATCGCCTCATACCTGGGGCTGGTGCCCTCGGAGCACTCCTCCGGGCAAACCCGCTCCCAGGGCCAGATCACCAAGACCGGCAACGCCCACGCCAGGCGGTTGCTGATCGAGGCCGCCTGGCACCACAAGCCCCAGTACCGCCCGGGGAAGACGATGCGGGACCGGTGGGCCCTGGCACCGGCAGCCGTGGCCGAACGCGCCGATGCGGGCAACAGGCGCCTGCATCACCGCTGGAGCATGCTCAGCGAGCACAAGAAGCGTCACACGGTCGCGAACACAGCGATCGCCCGAGAGATGGCCGGCTGGTGCTGGTCGCTGGCGACCATGGACGCATGACCCACAGACCCGTTCACGGACCCGGCCACGGGAGATCTCCTGCGCGCCGCGCGCCGAGGAGACCAGCGATTCGACTGTGAGCAGTCACGAGATCCTCGTGGCCACGCTCGAGCTCAGACCAGCATCGCTCCTCGCGCCGAAACCAGCGTCATGCGGTAACCAACCCGCGGATATCAGACTGACCACGCGTCGAGACAACACGCCCGCAGAGATCACCCCAACCCCTCCATGAACGACGAAGCGGGGCACCCACCGATCAATGAGTGCCCCGCTTCACCCTGCCCTCTTGACAAGATCGACTACATATCAGCCGACGGGCGTGACCAGGGTCCCGCTGGTCAGCCAGCTGCGGAGGTTGCGCAGCGTCAGCTCGGCCATCTCGCGGCGGGTCTGCACGGTGGCGCTGCCCACGTGGGGCAGCAGGACCACGGAGTCCAGCTCGCGCAGGGCCTCCGGCACGTGCGGCTCCGCCGCGAAGACGTCCAGGCCGGCACCGCCCAGCCGTCCCTGGGTCAGCGCCTCCACCAGGGCCGTCTCGTCGACGACGGAGCCGCGCGCCACATTGACGAGGAACCCCTCCGGACCGAGGGCGGCCAGCACGGCGGCGTCGACCGTCCCGGCGGAGTCGGGCCCGCCGGGGACGGCGACCACGAGCACCTCGACGGCGGCGGCGAGCTCCAGGACGGAGCCGTGGTAGGTGTGCTCCGTCCCCGGCACGGGACGCCGGTTGTGGTAGTGGATCTCGCAGCCGAGGGCCTCCAGCCGGTGGGCGACGGCCCGGCCGATCCGGCCGAGACCGAGGATCCCCACGCGCCGGCCGGAGGCATGGACGGTGAGCGGGTAGTTGCCCCGGGCCTCCCAGTCCCCGCGGCGCACCCAGCGGTCCGCGGCGGAGAACCGGCGCAGGACGTCCAGGTACAGGGCCAGCGCGGTGTCCGCCACGGCATCGGTCAGCACGTCGGGCGTGTTGCTCAGGGCGATGCCGCGGGCGGCGGCCTCGGCGGCGTCGGTCCCGTCGTAGCCGACGCCGAAGTGCACCACGGCCTCGAGCCGGGGCAGCCTGCGCATCAGCTCCGTGCCGACCCCGGTGCGCCCGGAGCCCACGGCCACCCGGACGCGGTCGGCGTGCCGGTCCAGGAACTGCCCGGCGGCCGCGTCGTCGTCGGGCAGGCGCAGGGCGGAGAACTCCGTGTCCAGGGCCTCCTCGACGAGGGGGTGCAGCGGGCCGACCTGCAGGACGTGCCCGGTGCGCGGGGCGGGGGCGGGGACGGTCATGGGCGAACTCCTGGAACGGTCGGTGCGGAAGCGGGGCGAGCCGGGACGTCAGTCGTTCTCGCGGGTGCGCCGCACGATGTCGAGGGCGACCGCCCGGAGGTCGCCGCCGTGCGCGCGGGCGACGGCGCGCTGGCGCTGGTAGCCGGCCCCGTCGCGCATGATCCGCTCCACGTCGGAGAGCTCCCGGGAGCAGCCGAGCCGCGCCGCGACGGGCTCGAGCCGGTCGAGCAGCGCGGTGAGGTCCTCGCACATGTCCCGCTCGTTGTTGTGCGTGTCCGTGATGACGGTCGCGTCGAGGCCGTAGCGGGCGGCCCGCCACTTGTTCTCGTGGATGTGCCACGGCTTCAGGCGGGTCGGGATCCGCCCTGACTCCACGTCCTGGGACAGGGACTCCGCGAGGCACTGGGTGAGCGCCGTGAGCGCCGCGACCTCCCACAGGGTGGACAGGCCGTCGCAGAACCGGATCTCCTCGGTGCCGAGGCGGGGCACCGGGCGAACGTCCCACCGGGCCTCGCTGGTCTCCTCGATGATGCCGGTGGCGATCATGTCCTCGATGCACTGCTCGTAGGCCGCCCAGGACCGGAAGTGGTAGGGCAGGCCCGCGGTGGAGAGCTGCTGGAAGATCATGGAGCGCTGGGAGGCGTAGCCGGTGTCCTCGCCCGACCAGAACGGGGAGTTCGCCGACAGCGCCAGCAGGTGCGGGTAGTACGTCAGCAGACCGTCGAGCACGGGCAGGGCCTTGGCCCGGGAGTCCAGGCCCACGTGCACGTGCACGCCGTAGATGACCATCTGCCGGCCCCAGTACTGGGTCCGGTCCACGAGCTTGTGGTAGCGCTGCTTGTCGGTGACCTGCTGGTCCTGCCAGCGGGCGAAGGGGTGGGTGCCGGCGGCGAAGACCTCCAGCCCCTGCGGGTCCGTGACCTTGCGGATCTCGTCCGTCATCGTGACCAGCTGCTCGGTGGTGTGGGCCACGTCCCGGCACACGCCGGTGACCATCTCGATGGTGTTGAGCAGGAACTCCCCGGTCAGGTGCGGGTGGTCGCCGTCGGTCCCCCAGTCGGGGTGCGCGTCCAGGACAGCCTCGTAGGTCTCCCGGCCGCGCGGGACGAGGTCGCCCGTGGTGCCGTCGACGAGCGCGACTTCCCACTCGACGCCGAGTGTCGACTGGGCGGAGCGGGCGAACGAGATCTCCACGCGGCAGGTCCTCCGTGCTCGGCGGGCGGGCGCCCGGTCCGGTGCGGGACTGTTCGCCCGCGGGGTCCTCAGTCTACGGTTTCGACGACGATCACGACGCGCTTCTCGCCGTCCCCGGGCCCGTCGCTCCCGGCGGGGGCCGTGCGGGTGAGCACGAGGGTGGCCCGGCCGGGACCGCGGGGGGCGAGCTGCCGGCGCAGCTGCTCCGGTGTCACGTCCGTGCCGCGCTTCTTGATCTCCAGGGTGCCCACCTGCCGGTCCCGCACCCACCGCTTGAGCACCTTGACGGTGTGCGGCAGCACCTCGTGCACCCGGTAGGCGCGGGCGAGCGGCGTGGCCACGAGCTCGTCGGAGCTCAGGTAGGCGATCCGCGGGTGGATCAGGCGGGCCCCGAGCTGCCGGGCGAGGTCGGTCACGAGACCGGCGCGGATCACCGCGCCGTCCGGTTCGTACAGGTACGCCCCCACGTCCCCGAGCGGGGCGTCCGGGTGCGCGGGGTCGGCGTCCACCGGGCTCACGAGCTCGGCGGCCCCGTGCTCGGCGAGCACGAGCGCGGACCGCCGCACCCCCGGCCGGGCCACCGCGTTGAACCACAGCACGGCCTCCACGACGTCCCCCCGGTCGGAGACCCACTGCGCCTCGCAGCCGGCCGGGACGGCATCGTGGGGCAGGCCGGGCCCGAGCTTGACCCCCACCGGCAGGCCCTGGGCGGCGAGCTCCTCCGCGAAGGACAGGGGCGGGGAGAACGCCTCCGGGTCGAAGATCCGCCGGGTCCCCGACGACGACGTCGTGCGCCGTGCCGGATCCAGCCAGATCCCGCCGGGCATCCCGCCCGGGAGGCCGGCGAGGTCCAGGGACGCGGCGTCGGCGTGCACGACCGTCGCCTCGGGGAAGGGCGCGAGGTTGAGGGTCGCCACCGCCGCGGTGGTCTCGTCGAGCTCCACGGCCGTGACCCGGCGGTCCAGGGAGGCCAGGGCCAGCGCGTCCGCGCCGATGCCGCAGCCGAGGTCGGCCACGTGCTCGATCCCGGCGGCGGCGAAGCGCTGGGCGTGCAGCGCCGCCACGCGCAGGCGGGTCGCCTGCTCGAGGCCGGGGCGGGTGAACAGCATCCGCTGGGCGAAGTCCCCGAACTTCTCGCGGGCCCGGGTCCGCAGCCGCGCCTGGGTCAGGGCGGCGGAGACCAGCTCGGGGGAGTGCCCCGCGGCCCGGAGCCGGGTGGCTGCCGTGAGCGCGTCGGCGTCGTCGTACGGTCCCAACCGCTCGAGCAGAGCCATCCCCTCGGGGGTGAGCAGCGGGGCGATCTCGCGGGGGTCGACGGGATTCTCGGGGGTCATGAAGCTGCCGTTCGGGTCGGGGATCGGACCCGTGACCGGGCCGACGGGGCGCCGCCACCGCATTCAACCACGCGACCCCGACGGTGTCGACGGAGCCACCGGTCCTTCCTCGGGGCCTCCGGGCGGGACCCCGCGCGGCGGCCCCCGACGGCGCGCTGGCACTCGCCTTGACCGACTGCTAACCGACTTCTACAGTGGGCCTTGGCACTCTCCGGGTGAGGGTGCTAAAAGGGCCAGGCGATCGATCGGCACCGCGACGACGGTTGGTGCGCCAACCGGCCCGAAGCACGACAGCGGGCCCCGCCCGCGGTCGCCCACCGTTTTGCACGCCTAACAGATAAGGAGAGATCGTGTCGGTCTCCATCAAGCCTCTCGAGGACCGCATCGTCGTTCAGCCGCTCGCCGCTGAGCAGACCACCGCTTCCGGTCTCGTCATCCCGGACACCGCCAAGGAGAAGCCCCAGGAGGGCAAGGTCCTGGCCGTGGGCCCCGGCCGGGTCGACGACTCCGGCAACCGGATCCCGGTCGACGTCAAGGAGGGCGACGTCGTGATCTTCTCCAAGTACGGCGGGACCGAGGTCAAGTACAACGGCGAGGAGTACCTCGTGCTCCCCGCCCGCGACGTCCTCGCCGTCGTCGAGAAGTAGTCCCGGCGCACACCACGCACCACCGACGAAGGGTGCCTGCCGCACACGCCCCGCGGGGTCCGCGGCGGGCACCCTTCGCCGATCCCCGTATCCCGCTGGAACCCCAGCCACCCAGAAGGAGCCATCGTTCATGGCCAAGCAGCTGGCATTCGACGATGCCGCACGCAAGTCCCTCGAGAACGGCGTCAACAAGCTCGCCGACACCGTCAAGATCACCCTCGGCCCGCGCGGGCGCAACGTGGTGCTCGACAAGAAGTGGGGCGCCCCCACGATCACCAACGACGGCGTGACCATCGCCCGCGAGGTCGAGCTCGACGACCCGTACGAGAACCTCGGTGCGCAGCTCGCCAAGGAGGTGGCGACCAAGACCAACGACGTCGCCGGCGACGGCACCACCACCGCCACCGTCCTCGCCCAGGCGCTGGTCAAGGAGGGCCTGCGCAACGTGGCCGCCGGAGCCGACCCGCTGAGCCTCAAGCGCGGCATCGAGAAGGCCGTCGAGGCCGTCTCGGAGCGTCTGCTCGAGAACGCCCGCCCCGTGGAGGGCGTCAACGTCGCCCACGTGGCGACCATCTCCGCGCAGGACCGCGCGATCGGCGAGCTCATCGCCCGCGCCTTCGAGACCGTCGGCAAGGACGGCGTCATCACGATCGAGGACGGCTCGACGACCGAGGTCGAGCTCGACGTGACCGAGGGCATGCAGTTCGACAAGGGCTACCTCTCGCCGTCCTTCGTGACCGACGTCGAGCGGCAGGAAGCGGTCATGGAGAACTCCCTGGTCCTCCTGTACCAGGGCAAGATCTCCTCCGTGGCGGATCTCATGCCCGTGCTGGAGCGGGTCCTGCAGGCCAAGAAGCCGCTGACCATCATCGCCGAGGACGTCGAGGGGGAGGCCCTCTCCACCCTCGTGGTCAACAAGCTGCGCGGCAATCTCGACGTCGTGGCCCTCAAGGCCCCCGGCTTCGGGGACCGCCGCAAGGCCATCATGCAGGACCTCGCCGTGCTCACCGGCGGCGAGCTGGTCACGTCCGAGCTGGGCATCAGCCTCGACCAGGTGACGCTGGAGCAGCTGGGCACCGCCCGCCGCGTGACCGTCACCAAGAACACCACCACTCTGGTGGACGGTGGAGGGACCGAGGCCGCGATCCACGACCGCGTGGCCACGATCCGCGCCGAGGTCGAGCGCACCGACTCCGACTGGGACCGCGAGAAGCTGCAGGAGCGGCTGGCGAAGCTGGCCGGTGGCGTGTCCGTGATCAAGGTCGGCGCGGCGACCGAGGTCGAGGCCAAGGAGCGCAAGCACCGCATCGAGGACGCGGTCTCCTCGACCCGTGCCGCCCTCGAGCAGGGCATCGTCCCGGGCGGCGGCACCGCCCTGGTCCACGCGGCCAAGGTCCTCGACGAGGGCGACCTCGGGCTCGAGGGCGACGCCGCGACCGCCCTCGGCATCGTCCGCCGCGCCCTGCGGCAGCCCCTGTACTGGATCGCGCAGAACGCCGGCCAGGACGGCGCCGTCGTCGCGTCCCGGGTGGCCGACCTCGAGCCCGGTCACGGCTACGACGCCGCGACCGGCGAGTACGGCGACCTCGTGGCCGCGGGGATCATCGACCCGGTCAAGGTCACCCGCTCGGCGCTGCAGAACGCGGCGTCGATCGCGGCCCTCGTGCTGACCACCGAGACCCTCGTGGTCGACAAGCCGGCGGAGCAGGAGGAGCACGGGCACAAGCACTGACCCGCTCCCCGCCCACGGACCCGTCCCGCCTCCGCGGGGCGGGTCCGTCGTGCTGCGGGCTCCTCGAGCGCAGGGGCCGCCGGGGGCCGTCCGGTAGAGTGCGGGGTCCCATCGCGTCGGCCCGGGATCTCCGGGTCCGGCCGTCCCCAGGAGGTTCCCATGGCCACGGCCCTCGAGCAGGACGCGGCCGTGGACGTGGAGCGGATACGGCGGGTGGCCCGGTACGCGGGCTTCCGGCCCGAGGTGCAGGGACTGCGGTTCGTGGCCGTGCTGCTCGTGGTGCTGTACCACGTCTTCCTGGACCGCGTGTCCGGGGGAGTGGACATCTTCCTGCTGATCTCCGCGTTCTTCCTGACCCTCTCCTTCGTGCGCAAGCTCGAGAGCGGGGGGCCCCTGGCCCTGGGCCGGTACTGGCTGCACGTGTTCAAGCGGCTGCTGCCGCTGGCGGTGCTCACCGTGCTGGGCACGCTCCTGCTGGCCTGGCTGTTCTTCCCGGAGGCGCGGATCGAGCGGATCCGCACGGAGGCCCTGGCCACGGTCCTGTACGTGGAGAACTGGGCCCTGGCGTTCGCCGAGGTCGACTACTACGCGGCCGACGACTCCACGGCCTCGCCGTTCCAGCACTTCTGGTCCCTGTCCGTGCAGGGGCAGGTGTTCCTGCTGTGGCCGCTGCTCTTCGGCGCCGCGTGGCTGCTGACCCGCCGTGGGCCGTGGCGACCGGTGCCGGTGCTCGCCGTCCTGTTCGGGGCCGTGTTCACCGGCTCGCTCGCCTGGTCGGTCTGGTCGACCACCACGAACCAGGCCTTCACCTACTTCGACACGCGGGCGAGGCTGTGGGAGTTCGCCCTCGGCTCGCTGCTCGCCCTCGCGGTGCCCCACCTCCACCCGCCGCGGGTGGCGCGGGTCGTGCTCGGGTGGCTCGGGGCCGTGAGCATGGTCTCGGTCGGCGTGCTGATCGACGTGCAGGGCGCCTTCCCCGGGTGGGTGGCGCTGTGGCCGCTCCTCTCGGCGGCCGCGATCGTCGTGGCCGGGCGCTCCGGATCCCCGTTCGGCGTGGACCGGATCCTGGCCTCCCGCCCGCTGGTGGGCCTGGGTGACGCCTCCTACGCCCTGTACCTGGTCCACTGGCCGCTGCTGATCACCTACCTGGTCGTCCGGGACCGGCCGGTGGCGGGCCCGCGGTCCGGCGTGGTCATCATCCTCGTCTCCCTGCTGCTCGCGGTCGTGGCCACGAGGGTCGTGGAGAAGCCGCTCCAGCGGTGGCAGTGGCCCGAACGGAACAAGCGGCACCTGGCGGTGTCGGTGGCCGTGAGCCTGTCGCTCGTCGCGGTGCCCGTGACGCTGTGGTCGGCCGCGGACGAGCGACGGGCGGCGGAGCTGGCCGCCGAGGCCGCGCGGAACAGTCCCGGTGCCGCGGCACTCGCGCCGGGCTTCGAGTTCCGTGGGGACCCTGACGCACCGGCCCTGCCCCTGCCGTCCCAGCTGGGGGAGGAGTGGGTGGGGCTGCCGGAGCCGTGCTCCGGCCGGTTCGCCCCGGAGGAGGAGGTCCTCGAGGCCCACTGTCGCCAGACCCCGGCCGTGCGGAACCCCGGGCGCACGGTCGCGGTGGTCGGCAACTCGCACATGGAGCAGTTCATGGGGGCGGTGATCCCCGTGGCGGAGGAGCACGGCTGGCAGCTCGTGGCCGTGCTGCAGCCCGGGTGCCCGTTCGCCGTGCGCCCCGAGGGCGACCCCTGCCACGAGGGCAACGAGGCGGCCCTCGACTACGTCGAGCGGATCGAGCCGGACGTGGTCATGACGACGTCCACGTACGCCGCGCGCATGGACGGGTCCGCCGAGACCGTGGTCGACGGCTTCCCCGAACTGGTGGACCGCCTCGGCGCGCGGGGCATCGAGGTGGTCGGCTTCCGCGACAACCCCCGGTTCGACTTCAACCCCTATGAGTGCGCCGAGCGTCACGGCGCGGACGACGCCCGCTGCCGGGTGCCGGTCGACCGCGTGCTGGGCCCCGAGAACCCGGCCGACGCCCTGAGCGACCGCCCCTGGTTCACCTCCCTGGACCTGACCGAGCTGATCTGCCCGGACGGCCTGTGCCGCCCCGTCGTGGGCAACGTCTACGTCTTCATGGACCCGCACCACCTGACGTGGACCTACGCCCGGTCCATGGCCCCGGCCCTGGAGCCGTGGATCACCGGGTAGCCGGCCCCCGGGAGCCGGCCCGTGTCCCGCACATGGGCCCGCCCCCGGCGGGAACCGGCTGCGCCCCCGGCGGCGCCGAGCGCGCGGAGCGCCGGTGAGGTCCCCCACACCGGGCCGCCGGACGCGGGGCGGACCGTAGAATGGTCGGGATTCCCTCGACCTCGAAAGGCCCCACCGTGCCGGACACCTCCGTTCCCACCGCCCTCTCCGAGGACCCGTTCGGGTTCACCGGGCTGACCTACGACGACGTCATGCTGCTGCCCGGCAACACCGACGTCATCCCGTCCGAGGCGTCGACGCGGACGCGACTGTCCAAGCGCATCACGCTGGACGTGCCGCTGCTGTCGGCCGCGATGGACACCGTCACCGAGTCGACCATGGCCATCGCGATGGCGCGGCAGGGCGGCATCGGCGTGATCCACCGCAACCTCTCGATCCAGGACCAGGCCGAGCACGTGGACCGGGTCAAGCGCAGCGAGTCCGGCATGATCACCGACCCCGTGACCATCTCCCCGGAGGCCACGCTCGAGGAGCTCGACCGGCTGTGCGGCTACTACCGGGTCTCCGGGCTGCCGGTCGTCGACGGCGGGCAGAAGCTGCTGGGCATCATCACCAACCGCGACACCCGCTACCTGCCGGAGAGCGAGTTCCCGCGGCGCCGGGTGCACGAGATCATGACCCCGATGCCGCTGATCACCGGCAAGGTCGGCATGGCCAAGGACGAGGCCCACAAGCTCCTGGCCTCCAACAAGATCGAGAAGCTGCCCCTCGTCGACGACGCCGGCCGGCTCACGGGCCTGATCACCATCAAGGACTTCACGAAGGCCGAGCAGTACCCGCACGCGACCAAGGACGACGAGGGCCGCCTGCGGGTGGGCGCGGCCGTCGGCTTCTTCGGCGACGGCTTCGAACGGGCCATGGCCCTCGTGGAGGCCGGCGTGGACGCCCTGTTCATCGACACGGCCAACGGGCACTCCCAGGGCGTGCTGGACATGATCGCCCGGCTCAAGGCGGAGCCCGCCGCCGCGCACGTGGACGTGATCGGCGGGCAGGCGGCCACCCGGCACGGCGCGCAGGCCATCGTCGACGCCGGCGCGGACGCCGTGAAGGTGGGCGTGGGCCCCGGCTCGATCTGCACGACCCGGGTCATCGCCGGGGTGGGCGTCCCCCAGATCACCGCGGTCAACGAGTCCGCGAAGGCCGCGATCCCGGCCGGCGTGCCGCTCATCGCGGACGGAGGGCTGCAGCACTCCGGGGACATCGGCAAGGCCCTCGTGGCCGGCGCCGACTCCGTCATGGTCGGCTCCCTGCTCGCCGGCTGCGACGAGTCCCCGGGCGAGCTGATCTTCGTCAACGGCAAGCAGTTCAAGACGTACCGGGGCATGGGGTCCCTGGGGGCCATGCAGTCCCGCGGCAAGAACTCGTCCTTCTCCAAGGACCGCTACTTCCAGGCCGACGTGGCCAGCGACGAGAAGCTGATCCCCGAGGGCATCGAGGGGCAGGTGCCCTACCGCGGGCCGCTCTCCGCGGTCGTCCACCAGCTCGACGGCGGCCTGCGCCAGACCATGTTCTACGTCGGCGCCCACGACGTCGAGGAGCTCAAGCACCAGGGCCGGTTCGTGCGCATCACCCCGGCCGGGCTCAAGGAGTCCCACCCGCACGACATCACGATGACCGTCGAGGCCCCCAACTACAAGCGCTGACCACCAGCGCCGCGCTGCGGTCCGCTGCACCGTTCGGAAAGGACACCATGAGCTACGACATCGAGATCGGCCGGTCCAAACGCGCCCGTCGCACCTACTCCCTCGACGAGATCGCCCTCGTCCCCTCCCGCCGCACCAGGGACCCCCGGGACGTCTCCACGGACTGGCAGATCGACGCCTACCGGTTCTCCATCCCGTTCCTCGGGGCCCCCATGGACTCGGCGACGTCCCCGGAGACGGCGATCGCCCTCGGCCGGGCCGGCGGGCTCGGGGTGCTGGACCTCGAGGGGCTGTGGACCCGCTACGAGGATCCGCGGCCGGTGCTCGACGAGATCGCCGGTCTCTCCGGGGAGGACGCCCCGTCCTCCACCCGCCGGATGCAGGAGCTCTACGAGGCCCCCGTGCGGCCGGAGCTGATCACGGCCCGGCTCGCCCAGATCCGCGACGCCGGCGTGATCGTCGCCGGGTCCCTCACCCCGCAGCGCACGGTCGAGCACTACCGCACCGTGCTGGACGCCGGGGTGGACGTCTTCGTGATCCGCGGGACCACGGTCTCGGCGGAGCACGTCTCGCGCAACCAGGAGCCGCTGGACCTCAAGAAGTTCATCTACGACCTCGACGTGCCGGTCATCGTGGGCGGCGCCGCGGGCTACACCCCGGCCCTGCACCTGATGCGCACGGGCGCGGCGGGCGTCCTGGTGGGCTTCGGCGGCGGGGCCTCCATGCGCATCCAGAACACCCTGGGCATCCACGCGGCCATGGCCACGGCCATCTCCGACGTCGCGGCGGCCCGCCGCGACTACCTCGACGAGTCGGGCGGTCGCTACGTCCACGTGATCGCCGACGGCGGGGTGGGGGTCTCCGGGGACATCGTCAAGGCCCTCGCGATGGGCGCCGACGCCGTGATGCTCGGCACGGCGCTGGCACGCACCTCCGAGGCCCCCGGTCAGGGCTGGCACTGGGGCGCGGAGGCCCACCACGACCAGCTGCCGCGGGGCCTGCGCACCCGCGTGGGCACCGTGGGCCCGCTCCAGGAGGTGCTCCACGGACCGTCCCGGCACGTGGACGGCACGTCCAACCTCGTGGGCGCGCTTCGCCGGTCCATGGCCACGACCGGATACCTCGACCTCAAGGAGTTCCAGCGCGCCGAGGTGGTCATCCGCGGCTGAGCCCCGGTCCGTGCCGCGGCGACCGCGGCACGGAGCGGCATTGGCGAACGTCCAGGAAGGCCCACTAGCCTTGTCGGGTGCTCAAGACCGCCCTGCGACCCCGCTCGATCCTCGCGCTGATCGTCAGCCTGGGTCTGGCCGTGGGCTTCGTGCTCCTGAGCCAGTGGCAGCTCGAGTCCGGCCGGCAGGCCCGGACCGTTGCCGACCCGGCCAAGGACGTCGCCCGCCCCCTCGAGCGGGCCGTCGGCGCCGGAGCCCCCGTCACCGTGGCCGAGGCCGACCAGCTCGTGAGCGTCACCGGCGAGTACCGGGAGGACTCCACGGTCCTCGTGGCCGGACGGCTGCAGGACGGCGCGGAGGGCTGGTGGGCCGTCGCGGCCCTCGACGTCCCCGGCAGCGCCGGCCAGTGGCCCGACGCCGGGGGGCCGCTCACCCTGGCGGTCGCCCGCGGCTGGGTCCCCGACCCGGCCGCGGTGCCCGAGGAGCCGGAGGGACAGGTCGACGTCGTCGGGCGGTACCTGCCCGCGGAGGGTCCCGTGCCCCGCGGGGACCTTCCCGAGGGCCAGGTGCGCACCGTCTCCCCGGCCCAGCTCACGAACCTCTGGGACACGCCGCTGTGGCCCGGCTACGTCGCGGCCTTCGCCGAGAACCCGGCCGCCGCACCCGACCGGCCGGCCGCGGTCGGCGGCCTCGCCGCCGACGCCGCGCTCATGGACCCGGAGCTGTCCCCGCTGCAGATCGAGCAGCAGCCCACCGACGAGTCGGTCGACCTGCTCAACGTCTTCTACGCCGTCGAGTGGGTCGTCTTCGCCGGGTTCGCCCTCTACCTCTGGTGGCGCTTCGTGCGCGACGAGTGGCGGCGCGGCCAGGACCCGGAGGAGTACTTCTACTTCGAGGGCGACTACTACCACGACGACGCCAGCGGACGCTTCTACTACTACGACCCCCGGGCGGAGGAGTACTACTGGTTCGACGACCAGCCCCGCAACCCCGGGCCCGCCGCCCCGGGACCCGCCCACGACAGGACACCCGACAGGACCGGAGCCCATGACTGAGCCCACTCGACCGACCCCCTCCTCGCCGGCACCGTCGCCGGCGCCCTCGCCGCGGGAGCGCACCGACGGGGTGCGGGTCCCTCTCCCGCCCGGCGCCCGGCCCTCGGCCGCCGCCGCCCCCGGACGCCCCACCGGCCCGGCCGCGGCCCTGCAGCCGCGCCGCCGCTTCGGCGGCACCGAGGCGCAGATCCGGGGCGCCCTGACGTTCTACATGGTCTGCGCCTGGATCTCCGGGACGTTCCTGCTCCTGCTCGTCGCCGAGATGATCACCCGGTACGGGTTCGGCTTCGACCTCGTCGCGGGCGGCACGGACAAGGCCACGGGCCGGACCGTGGCGCTGGGCTGGCAGGACCTCGAGCTGGAGAACCTCGCCGGCGGCGTCAACATCTCCACGTGGATCCTCATCGTCCACGGCTGGTTCTACGTCGTCTACCTCGTCTCCTGCTTCCGCATCTGGACGCTCATGCGCTGGCCGTTCCCCCAGCTCGTCGTCATGGCCCTGGGCGGCGTGGTGCCGTTCCTGTCCTTCGTCGTGGAGCGCAAGATCCACGCCTCCACCACCGCCGAGCTGCGCGCCAACCCGAGGGCCGCCAAACGGTACTGAGCCCCTCCCGCGGCTGGCCTAGGATGGAGGGCGTGACCGAAACAGCTGAGACCCGCACCGACCTCGAGCAGCGACCGGTCCTGGTGGTCGACTACGGCGCGCAGTACGCGCAGCTGATCGCCCGCCGGGTCCGCGAGGCCAACGTCTACTCCGAGATCGTCCCGCACACCTGGTCCACCGAGAAGATCCTCGCCAAGAACCCCGCGGCGATCATCCTCTCGGGCGGACCGTCCTCCGTGTACGCGCCGGACGCGCCGCAGCAGGACCCGGCCCTCTTCGAGGCCGGCGTGCCGGTCCTGGGCATCTGCTACGGCTTCCAGGCCATGGCCCAGGCCCTCGGCGGGACCGTGGCGCACACGGGAGCCCGCGAGTACGGGGCCACCGTCGCGACCGCCGTCGGCGGTCCCTCCGCCTCCATCCTGGAGGGCTCGCCCGGCACCCAGACCGTGTGGATGAGCCACGGGGACTCCGTCGTCGAGGCCCCCGCGGGCTTCGAGGTCCTGGCCTCCACCGAGACCACGCCCGTGGCGGCGTTCGCCGACGAGCGGCGCGCGCTCTACGGCGTGCAGTGGCACCCCGAGGTCAAGCACTCGGTGCACGGTCAGCAGGTGCTGGAGCACTTCCTCTTCGACGGCGCGAGGGTCGAGCCCACCTGGTCCACGGGGAACATCATCGAGGAGCACGTCCAGCGCATCCGCGAGCAGGTCGGGTCCGCGTCCGTGATCTGCGGGCTCTCCGGCGGCGTGGACTCCGCGGTGGCCGCGGCCCTCGTGCAGCGCGCCGTGGGGGACCAGCTGACCTGCGTGTTCGTCGACCACGGGCTCCTGCGCGAGGGCGAGGCCGAGCAGGTCGAGAAGGACTTCGTGGCCGTCACCGGGGTCAACCTGTACGTGGCCGAGGAGAAGGACCGCTTCCTCGGGGCGCTGGCCGGGGTGACCGACCCCGAGCAGAAGCGCAAGGTCATCGGCCGGGAGTTCATCCGCTCCTTCGAGGCCGCCGCCGAGGAGGTCGCCCGCGCCGCCGCGCAGGAGGGGGAGCCGGTGCGCTTCCTCGTCCAGGGCACGCTCTACCCCGACGTCGTGGAGTCCGGCGGGGGCGAGGGCGCCGCCAACATCAAGAGCCACCACAACGTGGGCGGGCTGCCCGAGGACCTGCAGTTCGAGCTCGTGGAGCCCCTGCGGACCCTGTTCAAGGACGAGGTCCGCGCGGTCGGCCGCGAGCTGGGCCTGCCCCACGAGATCGTGGGCCGCCAGCCCTTCCCCGGCCCCGGCCTGGGCATCCGGATCATCGGCGAGGTCACGGAGCACAACCTCGGGATCCTGAGGCGCGCGGACGCGATCGCCCGGGAGGAGCTCACCCGCGCCGGGCTCGACGACGAGGTCTGGCAGATGCCGGTCGTGCTCCTCGCGGACGTGCGCTCGGTGGGCGTGCAGGGCGACGGCCGCACGTACGGCCACCCCGTCGTGCTGCGCCCCGTCTCGAGCGAGGACGCCATGACGGCCGACTGGTCGCGGCTGCCCTACGACCTCCTGGCACGCGTCTCCAACCGGATCACCAACGAGGTCGAAGAGGTCAACCGGGTGGTGCTGGACGTCACGTCCAAGCCACCGGGCACCATCGAGTGGGAGTAGTCCCCGCGCCCACCCCGCACGGGAGAGACACGAGCAGCCGAGGTCGGGCGGCCCGCACGGGNGCCGCCCGACCCGTTCCCGACCGGCACCCGGCCACGGGGCCGGCGCAGGAGGAGAGCCATGCCGATCGGATCCGACCGCACCCCCCAGGAGTCGGAGACCGCCCAGGAGCAGCGGGTGTCGCTGCAGCCCTGGACGCGCCAGATGGACGCCTACACGGGTCCCGACACGCTGCTCGACTTCAACCAGGTCGACAACGTGTGCATCGACCTCACCGTGGCGAACACCTCGGGGCAGGCCCAGCTGCTCATGGGCCGGCCCACGCGCCTGTCCACGATCGTCCACGAGCCCGAGCCCTACGCGGTGGCCACCCGGGCGGCACGCTCCCTGCGGACCAAGATCCACGAGCTGTCCGTGCACCACGGCCTCGACGCCGCGTACCTCGCCGCAGGGACGGCGTCCTGGCTGGCCCTGCCCAAGGGCGCCGACCCCACGGGCGCCGGCCAGCGGCGCTGGATCGCTCCCGTCCTGCTCGCCCCGCTCACCCTCAAGCCGCGCCCCGAGCTCGACGACTTCGAGCTCCAGCTCGTGGGTCCCGCCCGGCTCAACCCGGCCATGGTGCGCCGGCTGGCCGCCGACCACGGGGTGGACCTCGCCGCCGAAGACCTCGCCCGCCTGGCCTACGGCACCCGCCGGCTCGACCCGGCACCGGCCCTGGAGACCCTGCGCACCGTCGCGAGCTCGGTCCCCGGGATGCACGTCCAGCACCGGTTGCTGGTCTCCACCTTCGCGGACCTGCACGACCGTCCCGCGGACCTCTCGGTCGTGGCGCGCACCGCCGTCGTCCGCGACCTCGCCCGCCTGAAGGACCCCGCGGTCGGACGGCTCCCGCAGGTCCGGGAGATCACCGACGAGGCGCCGCCCCTGGACGAGCGGGACCCCTCGGACGAGCTCCTGCTCCTGGACGCAGACGGCTCCCAGCAGGAGGTCCTCGACCTCGCCGCGCGAGGGCACTCCTTCGTCGTGACGACCCCGCCGGCCACGGGCCAGCTGGACACCGCCGTGAACACCGTGGGCACCCTCGTGTCCGCCGGCCGGACCGTGCTGGTCCTGGGGGAGCGGCGCACCACGCTGGCCGCGTTCTCCCGCCGGATGGACGGGCTCGGGCTCGGCACCGCCGTCCTGCCCCTGACCTCGCAGCTCTCCGACGCGGACGTGGCGCAGCAGCTGATCCGGGCCGTGGCCCGCAACGAGCGCGCCGAGCGCCCCGACCTGCGGGAGCTGCACGAGACGCTGCGCTCGTCCCGGGACCTGCTCGCCGAGCACGTGCGGTCCCTGCACACCGTCCGGGCCCGCTGGTCGGTCTCCCCGTACCGGGCGGTCCAGGCGCTCGCCGAACTGACCTCCCGTCGACCGGCGCCGGCCACCGCGGTGCGCTTCCCGCGCTCGGTGCTCGACTCCCTGACCGACCGGGACGACGTCGTGGACCGGCTCGAGCGCGCCGCCGACCTCGGGGCCTTCGACGCCGAGACCCTCGCCGGGCCCTGGACCGGGGCCCGGCTGGTCAACGAGGACGAGTCCCGGCAGGCGCACCGGCTGGCGCAGTCGCTGCTGCTGGAGCTGACCACGCTCGAGACGGGCATGCGCCACGTCCTGGCCACCAGCGGGCTGCGCGCGGGGCGGAGCGTCCCCGAGTGGGGCCGGCAGCTGCGCCTGCTGCAGGAGGTCCAGGACACCCTCACCCGCTTCACCCCGGACATCTACGACCGCTCCGTGACGGACCTCGTGGCGGCCACCGCGGGATCCGGCTGGCGGCGCGAGCACGGGATCGAGATGACCGGGCTGCAGCGGGCCCGGCTGCGCAAGGCGGCGAAGGAGTACATCCGGCACGGGGTGCACCTGTCCGACCTGCACAGCGCCCTGCTGCGCGTGCAGTCCGAGCGGGAGCGGTGGCTGGAGTGGTCCGGCACGCCGGCGCACCCGGTGGTCTCCGACCGGGTCGAGGAGCTCGCCGCCGTGCACGCGCGCTTCGTGGAGGACCTCGAGGGCCTGGCCATCGCCCTCGAGGGATCGCCCACGGGAGCGGGCCTGCTCGCGCTGCCGATCGACCGGCTCCGCGAGACCCTGGACCGGCTGATCAACGACGAGGCGAACCTCGCGCGGCTGCCCGAGCGCACCGTCCTGCTGGACGAGCTGCGCGGGCGGGGCCTCGGGGAGCTCGTGGACGACCTCGTCCGGCGGACCGTGCCGGGGGCGCAGGTGCGGGACGAGTTCGAACTGGCCTGGTGGCAGTCCACGCTCGAGGCGATGGTCAGCGGCGACGACTTCCTGCCCATGCCCGACGGGCACGCCCTGCGCCGGGCCGAGTCCACGTTCCGCCGCGCGGACGCCGCCCACGTGGCCTCCGGCGCGCCGCGGCTGCTGTGGGAGCTCGCCGAGCGGTGGCGGCGCGGCGTCCGCCGGTCCCCGCGCGCGGGGGCGGGCCTGCGCGAGATGCTGCGCGCGGGCTCGGCGCCCCTCGAGAAGCTCGGCGACTCCGCCGGCGAACTGGTCGGCTCGCTCGTGCCGGTCTGGACGGCCAGCCCGCTCGTGCTCTCCGCGGCGCTTCCGGAGGACCACGTCTTCGACGCCGTGGTCGTGCTCGACGCAGAGAGCTCACCGCTCGCCGCCGTGCTGCCGGCCATCACCCGCACCCGCCAGGTCATCGCCTTCGGCGACCCCCGGCTGGGGCGGCCCCAGCCGTTCACGGTGGCCCCCACGGCGCCGCCCGTCCCCGGCGCGCACCCCGTCGTCGAGGTCGACAGCGCCTTCGACGCGCTGGCCCGGGTCGTGCCGGAGAGGTCGTTGCGCACGGTGTACCGGTCGATGGACGACCGGCTCTTCCGCTACCTCGACGAGCGGTTCTACGGAGGCCGGCTCAACCGCCTGCCGCACGGGGAGTCCGTCACCGGCAGCACGCCCGCTCTCGAGGTCGAGCACGTCCCCGACGGTGTGGGAGCGCTGACGGCCGGGATCGAGGGCATCCAGGCGCCCGCCGCGGAGGTCCGGCGCGTGGTGGAGCTCGTCTTCGAGCACGCGCTGCGCCACCCCCGGCACTCACTGGCCGTGGTGACGGCCAGTGCCGTGCACGCCGCCCGGATCGCCGAGGCCGTGCGGAGGCGAATGCGGGACGAGCCGGCCGCCGCGGCGTTCTTCGCCCCGGGCCCGGAGTCCTTCCGCGTGGTGGACCTGCACCGGGCCGCGGGGATCGTGCGGGACACCGTGATCTTCTCCCTGGGCTTCGGCAAGACCGCCAACGGCCGCACCGTGCCCTACCTCGGGGCGCTCTCCGAACGGCACGGGCAGGAGTTCTTCGTGCTCGGGATGACCCGCGCCCGGCACACCACCCGGATCGTGACGTCCCTGCTGCCGGACGAAGTGGAGCGCAAGGGCCTCCAGCACGGCGCGAGGGACTTCTTCCGGGTGCTCGCCGTGCACCTCGGGCAGGACGCGGTCCCGGACGAGGACGCGCGGGCCACCCGGGAGGACCCGCTCCTGGGAGACCTCGCACGACGGCTCGCGGACCGGGGTGCCTCGGTGCGCCTGGGCGGTCCCGGCGGCATCGACCTCGTCGCCTGGGCCGAGACCGAGTCGGTGTCCGCCGGCGCCGTGCTGGACGGACGGGACCGCAGAGGGGACGGACCGCTGCGGATCCCGGTGGCCGGACAGTCGGACGGCTCGGCCGCGGCGGCCGCGCTGTCCGTGCGCGAGCGCTCGCGGTTGCGGCCGCAGCGTCTCGAGCGCACGGGCTGGAACTACCTGACCCTGTGGACCATCGAGGTGTTCACGGATCCGGACACGGTCGCGGACCTGATCCGCCGCTATCTCGGGCTGCCGGCCGGGCCGGGCGGGACCTCCCGTGCCGGCTGAGGACGGGGACCGGGCCACGGAGCCCCGGCGGCGCGGCCCCCGGCGGGCGGTCGGGGGCACCGCCACCGGTGCGGAGCCCCGGCTGCCCGGGCTGGACGGCCCGCGGGCGGACGAGGAGTCCCTGCGGCCGGCCGGCGACCACGCGCACGAGGAGTGGCTCAGGGACCAGAGGCCGCCGCACTGGGGGTGACCGGCGCCGGGACCAGGACCACGGTCGTGCGCCCGGTCCCGGCCGCCCCGGCGAGCCGGGTCCCGTCGGCGTGCGGGGCGGCGACGACCAGCAGCCCCTCCTCCTCGGTGCCCGCCGGCGCGGCGAGCAGGCCGGCGCCCGGCCCGCCGCTTCCCGTGGTCACCCACAGGACCGGCAGGGCCCGGCCCAGGACCTCGCCCGTCCCGGCGGCGCCGTCGGGCAGGTGGACGACGTCCACGTGGTCTCCGGTGCGCACGTGCCGCAGCACGCCCGGGTCGTGGATGCGCAGGGTGACCGCCGTGACCCCGGCCGGCCGGCCGGTCAGCAGCCCGGGGCCCACGACCGCCGCGGCGGTCAGCGGTTCGCCCCTCCCCGAGGCGGCGGCGAGCGTGCGGCCCACGAGCTCCGCGGGATCGGCGACGGCGCCCTCCGGCACCAGTGCGTGCGGGTAGTCCGTGACGAGCAGCTGCTCGGCCGTGACCACGGTGCCGGCGCTCAGGGGCTCGGCGGCCGTGACCACCGGCGCCGTGCCGGTCCCGGGCGGCGAGAGTCGCAGGACGACGAGGGCCGCCGCGAGGCCGGCGAGCAGCGCCGCCGCCAGGCGACGCCGGCGGGAGAGCGCGGAGCGCAGGCGCAGGGACACGGGATAGCGGCGGCGGGGCACCCGGGGTCGTCGGCTCATGGGGCGGACGGTAGACCGCGGCCGCGGCCTTCGGCCGGGACCGGTGCCGGGCAGGGGACGCCCGGCGTGCCGCGGATCCCGCGCGGCTCCTGTGCAGTCACGACACCGGCGTGGCCGTGCGCCGGTCCACGCGGTGGTTCCGGCCGAGGGTCAGTCGCCGGAGGACGAGGCGCCCACGGTGGCCCGGGCCGGGGTCGCGCCGGACGAGGACCGGTCCGCGGACTTCTCCGACGACTTCGGTGTGGACTTCTCCGTGGACTTCTCGGACGACCTCTCCGACGAGCTCTCCGTGGAGCCGCCGGCCGGAGCGGCGGAGCCGCCCTCGCCGGAGCCCCGGGAGTCGTTGCGGTAGAAGCCCGAGCCCTTGAACACGACGCCGACCGTGTTGAACTTCTTGCGCAGACCCCCGTTGCACTCCGGGCACTCGGTGAGCGCGTTCTCGCTGAACGACTGGCGGATGTCGAACGCGTGGCCGCAGTCCTTGCAGGCGTAGGCGTAGACGGGCATGGATCCTCCTGGAACGGTCGACGGGTGCGCCGGCTGGCACTCGAGGGTTTCGAGTGCTGATTCTACCGCGCCGACGGACCCGTGGCGTCCCCCAGCGTCACGAGCCCGTTCTCCGTGAGCGCGAGGCGGACGGGGGCGTCGAGCTCGTCCACCGGCACGGCCCCCGCGGGCAGCACCTCGTCGGCGAACACGCACACCGCGGGGCGCAGCTCGGGGTGCGCCGTGGGCGGCAGGGCCGCGAGGAAGCGGTCGTAGTAGCCGCCCCCGAAACCCAGCCGGGCACCGTCGCGGGAAACCGCGAGTGCCGGCATGAGCAGCACACCGACCGACCGCATCACCTCGTTGCCGTGGCGGGCACCCACGGGTTCCCGCACGGCCGCCGCCCCGCCCGTGCGCTCGGCGGTGCCGGGGGACCAGCGGGCCCACGAGAGCCGGCGGCCGGGCTCGCACACCGGCACCCAGATGCGGTGCCCGAGCCGGTGCGCCGTGACGAGCGCGGCGTCGAGGGGCGGCTCCGTGGGCATCGGGAGGAACGCCGCGACGTCGAGGTGCGGCCGGTCCGCCAGCAGCTCGCCGACGTGCCGGTCGAATCCCACCGCGGCGTGCTCGCGGGCGGCCCGCGGGCGGCGGAGGCGGGCAGCCCGCAGCTCGCGGCGCAGCCGCTCCTTGGCCCCGGCCGTGCCCTCCGCAGAACTCATGGTCGTGTCCGCTCCCGTTCCGTGCGCGGCTCCTGACCGCCCGGCCCGCCCGGGCCGGTGCTGGAAGGCTAGCCTCGGGCCCCCGGGCCGATCAACCGGGGATCCTCCAGGATCCGTTAGCCTGTGCCCATGAGTGGAAACTGCAATCGTCGCGCGGTCCGGAAGGCCGTCATCCCCGCTGCGGGCCTCGGCACCCGCTTCCTCCCGGCCACGAAGGCCATGCCCAAGGAGATGCTGCCGGTCGTGGACCGCCCGGCCATCCAGTACGTGGTGCAGGAGGCCGTCGACGCCGGCCTCCAGGACGTCCTGATGATCACGGGCCGCTCGAAGCGCGCCCTCGAGGACCACTTCGACCGCGTGCCGGCCCTCGAGCACCAGCTGGAGGAGTCCGGCAAGGCGGATCTGCTCCGGGAGGTCGAGCACGCCTCCGAGCTCGGCGAGATCCACTACCTCCGGCAGGCCGACCCCAAGGGTCTCGGGCACGCGGTCCTGCGGGCCAAGATCCACGTGGGGGACGAGCCGTTCGCGGTCCTCCTCGGCGACGACCTCATCGACGCCCGGGACGAGCTGCTCACCGAGATGATCGCCGTCCAGCAGCGCACCGGCGGCTCCGTCGTCGCCCTCATGGAGGTCCCGCGGGAGCAGATCAAGGCCTACGGCTGCGCGGACATCACCGCCGTGGACGGCGAGGACTACGTGAGGGTCCACGGGCTCGTCGAGAAGCCTGCCCCGGAGGAGGCACCGTCCAACCTGGCCATCATCGGCCGCTACGTCCTGCACCCGGACGTCTTCGAGGTGCTCGAGAACACGGCCCCGGGTCGCGGCGGCGAGATCCAGCTCACCGACGCGCTGCAGACCCTCGCCCAGCGCGAGGGCGAGGGCGGCGGGGTGTACGGCGTGATCTTCAAGGGCCGCCGCTACGACACCGGCGACAAGCTCAGCTACCTGAAGGCGAACATCGTCCTCGCCGCCGAGCGCGACGACCTCGGCCCCGAGCTGCGCGACTGGCTCAGGGAGTACTCGCAGTCCCTGCCGGCCGGCTGAGGTCCCCGTCCGTGGCCGGTCAGTTCCGGTGGCCCGTCACCGTCTCGTGGGGCGACCTCCGGCTGCGCCCGCTGGCGCGGGCGGACCGCAGGGAGTGGGACGTCGTGCGGGCCCGCAACCGCGAGTGGCTCGACCCGTGGGAGGCCACGAACCCCGATCCCGGCGGGCGAGCCCCCACGTTCGGCCAGTTCGTGAGGACCCTGGATCAGCAGGCACGGCAGGGGACGGCCCTGCCGTTCGTCATCACGGAGCGCACGCCCGGCGGCGACCGGTACGAGATCATCGGCCAGCTCACGGTGTCGGGGATCTCCTGGGGGTCGTTCCTGTCCGCGACGCTCGGCTACTGGGTCGACCAGGAGCAGGCCGGGCGCGGGGTGGCGCCCATGGCGGTGGCCATGGCCACCGACTACTGCTTCCAGGGCCTCGGACTGCACCGGATGGAGATCAACGTCCGTCCGGAGAACGTCAAGTCCCTGCGGGTCGTGGAGAAGCTCGGCTTCCGGGACGAGGGGCTGCGGAAGGACTTCCTGCACATCGACGGCCGCTGGACGGACCACCGCAGCTTCGCGCTGACCGCCCCGGAGGTCCCCGAGGGGCTCGTCCGTCGCTTCACGGGGTCGGACCGTCCCGCGGTGTGGTCCTGACCGGACCTGCCGTGTCCACAGGGATACCCACAGGCGGACGGCCGCGGTAGTAGGCTGTGCCCCACGGGCCCGAGTGCGGCCCGGGTCCGTGGGCGCCCGGCGCCGGCGGATCACGTCCGCTCGTTCGAGCGACCGGGGAGGCAGGACCGCGACGATGATCTGGGTGAGCAGCTCGGCCGTGCTGGTCGTGGTGTGCGCGCTCTCCCTGTTCTGGGTCGTGCCGCGACTGCAGAGGGACCGCGAGGACCCCGCGCAGGACGCCGAGGACGCGGCCACCGACGCGCACTCCACGCAGGACGGCCCCGTTCCCCCGGACGAGCTGCCCCCGCCCGTGCCCCGCCCACGAAGGATCACCATGGCGACCACCGACACCACCTCCCGGTCCGCGGACAGCGGCACCGGCCACCGCTCCGGATCCCTGCGCATCCGGTGGGACCGCGCCGGGGTGTTCCTCGCCGGGTGCGCCGCGGTCCTCGCCGCGCTGGTCACCGCCGTCCTCGCACCGCTCACCGCCGCGGTGACCTGGCCGTGGCCCGTGTTCCTCCTCCTGCTCGGGGCCGGCTCCGTCCTGGCCCTGCGCTATCTGGCGGTCCACGAGCACGCCGCACGCCGTGCCGCCCGCCCGGCCCCCGCCGAGGACCCGCACGCGCCCCGGGCGGACGTCGCACTGTTCGACAACGAGCACGGCCTCGCCCCGGTGCCGGCGGAGGGCCCCGACGACGCGCACCTCGACCTTCCCGCGGGCGAGGACGTCCCGGCGGCCCCGCCCTCCTTCACCGTCGAGGAGCTGCGCGCCGAGGCGCTGCGGGTGGCCCAGGAGTCCTCCGCGGCGGCCCGCACGTGGGAGCCGGTGCCCGTGCCCCGTCCCACCTACGCGGAAGCCCCAGTGGTCCACCGGCCCGAGCCCGAGCCGCTGACGGTGCCCGAGCAGCCCGCGGCCCGTTCCACGAACCTCAAGGACGCGGTGCGCGCCGGCGAGGAGCAGGGGCGCGCAGCCCTGAACCTGGACGACGTCCTCCGGCGGCGCCGCGCCTGAGGACCTTCCCGCACGGCTCCGCCGCACCGCCCCACCGGGCCGTGCGGCGGACCCGTGTCCGGGCTCCCCGGATATCATCGCCGCAACAGCTCCCCGCGGTCCCGGCCACCGGTGGAGCGGATCGAGGAGGACGTCCATGAACGCCGTCGCACACCGTGAGGTCGAGCGCAAGTACGAGGTCCCGGAGGGGGCGGAGAACCGGATCGACTGGAGCGCGCTGCAGGGGTACTCCGTCTCGACCGAGCCTGTGGAGCACCGCATGGAGGCCGTCTACTACGACACCGAGGACATGGCCCTGGCCCGGCGGATGGTGGCCCTGCGGCGCCGCCGTGGCGGCGCCGACGACGGATGGCACGTGAAGCACTCCGAGCCCTCGGGGCGGCACGAGCTCCAGGTCCCCCTGCTGCGCACACCCGACCGGATACCCGCCTCGGTGCGCAACCTCGTGGCCGGCCTCACCGGAGGGCGGCCGCTGCGCCCGATCGCGACCCTGCGGACGGTCCGGCGGGTCCTCATGGTCAGCGACGCCGCGGGGACGGAGGTCGCCGAGCTCGCCGTCGACGACGTCCGCGCGGTCGACGAGCGCACGGGCACCCCGCGAGCCTGGGCGGAGTGGGAGGTCGAGCTCGTCGACGGCTCGCTGCCTCCCGAGCACCAGTCGGAGATCTTCGGTGCGGTCGAGGAGGCCATCGCCGCGGCCGGGGGCCGGCCGTCCAGCTCGAGGGCGAAGATCGCCCGGGCCCTCGGTGAGGAGGACACCGCCGACGCGGCCGGCGGCCGAGCCCCCACCGTGGAGCCCGGCACGACGGCCGGGAAGCGGAAGCCCGGAAAGAGGGGTGGGCCGAGCGGGAAGAAGCGCGGCGGGAGGCCGGGACCCGAGCTGCTGCGGGCGGCGCTCGGCGAGCTGGCGGAGCAGCTCGTGCTGTGGGACTTCAAGGTCCGCCTCGACGCGCCCGACGCGGTGCACCAGCTGCGGGTCACGTCCCGCTCCCTGCGCAGCCTCCTCAAGGCCGCGTCGCCCTTCCTGGAGACCGAGGCGGCCGAGGACCTCGACGCGAGGCTGCGGGAGCTCGCCCGCGCGATGTCCACGGCCCGCGACACCGAGGTCGTGGCCGAGCTGCTCCCCGGGCGGGTGGAGCACCTCGACGGCCGGGTGGACCCGGCGGGGTCCGAGGCCCTGCGGCGCGCGGCGGAGCAGGACTCGCGCACGGCCAGGGCGCGGGTGCGGCGGCGCGTCGGCGGCAGGGAACACCTGCGGCTGCTGGCCGACGTCCAGGCCCTCGCCGCGGACCCGCCCGTGACCGAGAAGTGCCGGAAGCACACGGCGCGCGAGGTCGCGGACAGGCTCGTTCGCCGCACGCTGCGCAAGGTGGTCCGCACCGCGCAGCGCGGCGCCGAGGCGGAGGACGCGGGCGGGACCGGCTGGGAGGATCGGCTGCACCACCTGCACGACGTCCGGAAGGCCGTCAAGCGCGTGCGCTACGTGGAGG
This sequence comes from Kocuria rhizosphaerae, assembly GCF_044462265.1. Lineage (NCBI taxonomy): Bacteria > Bacillati > Actinomycetota > Actinomycetes > Micrococcales > Micrococcaceae > Kocuria > Kocuria rhizosphaerae. Next base: position 41,345 of record NZ_JBISWL010000041.1, on the reverse strand, counting down.
CGGTCCTGCACCGGACCGGCTACCGGCCGGGCAAGGCGATGCGGCGGGCCGCCGCGGACGCGGAGGAGTACCAGGACGTGCTGGGGCGGATCATGGACGCCGCCGTGGCGGAGCGCTGGCTCGCCGGCACGGCCGAGGCCATGCGGCGCTCGGGTCAGGACCGCTACGCCGTGGGCGCGTTGCACGGGGCCGAGGTCGTCCGGCTCCGAGCCGAGGTGGACCACGGCACCGACGTCGTGGCCGTGCTGCTCTCCCAGGTGCGGGACGACCTCGCCTGACGGTCCGACGGGCGCGCTGCCGGCCGGGCCCGTCCCGCCGTGGCGGCGGGGGACTCGACGGCCGGGCCGCGTCACGGTCCCGTCCCGGGCCGTACGCCGGTGTCCGGTCCTTGGCAAGCACTCCCGCTGGGCGCATGCTGAAGGCAGTCCCACGGCACCTTTCTGGGAGGCGGATTCCCATGACGCGCCCTCGGCACCGAAGCGTCTCGCACACCCGCGATCTGTGGAGCGACGTCCTGGGGCGGGCGGCCACCCGGGCGCTTCAGGGGCTCGTGCTGCTGGCCGCGACCGTCGTGGTCGTCTACGGCCTGATCCAGCTGAAGCTCGTGGTGATCCCGCTGATGATCTCCCTCATCCTGGCCGCGGCCCTCAACCCCGTCGTGGCCTTCCTGCGGCGGCGAGGCGTTCCCGGGGCGCTGGCCACATGGATCACGTTCCTCGCCGCCATCGTGGTCCTGGGCGGGGTGGTGACCGGCGTCGTCTTCGCCGTGCGCAACGAATGGGACGAGCTGGTGGTCTCCGCGGTGGGTGGGCTGGACCGGCTGCGGGAGTTCGTCGTCGCGGGCCCCATCCCGGTCGGCCAGCAGGGCCTGGACGACGCCGTCACCGCCGTCCGGGACTACGCCACCAGCCCCGGCTTCGGCGCGGGGGCCCTGCTGGGCATCTCCGCGGCCACCCAGGTGATCACCGGGACCGTCCTGGTGGCCGTCATCCTCTACTTCTTCCTCCAGGACGGGGCCCGGATCTGGGCGTTCTTCCTGCACCGCTTCCACGGTGAGACCTTGACGAAGCTGCTGGCCTCGGGCGTCACGACCCTGCACGTGCTGGGCGGTTACGTGCGCGGCACCGCCGTGGTGGCACTGCTGGAGGCGGTGGTCATCGGGGTGACCCTCGTGGTGCTGCGGGTGCCGCTGGCGCTGCCCCTGGCGGTGCTGATCTTCCTCGGCGGATTCGTCCCGATCGTGGGGGCCGCGCTGATCGGGGCGGTGGCGGCTCTGGTGGCGCTCGTGGCCAACGGCCCCGTGGTGGCGCTGGTCGTCGTGGCGGTGGTGGTCGCCATCAACCAGCTCGACGGGCGGGTGCTCCAGCCCATGGTGCTGGGCCGGGCGCTGAGCCTCCACCCGCTGGTGGTCCTCCTCGCCCTGGCCGGAGGAGGCATCCTCTCCGGCATCGTCGGGGCCGTGCTGGCCGTGCCGCTCACGGCCGTGGGCTGGGCCCTGGTCCAGATCTGGCTGCCTGCCCCCGGCGGAGCCGGCCCCGCCGCCGGATCGGCTCCACCGCCGGCCGTCCCGCCTCCGCCCGCCCCCAGGCCCGCGGGTCGGCCGACCCGGACCTGACGACGTCGCACCGGCCCCGCCCCGACCGGGCCCTCGCTCCCGGACGTCCCTGCCGGGTGTCGGCTCCCGCTCGAGGACGTGCGAAAGGCCCCCGCCGGGGGTCCTGCCCGGCGGGGGCCTTGTCTCGGGGTGGAGCTAAGGGGAATCGAACCCCTGACCTTTTCATTGCGAACGAAACGCTCTACCAACTGAGCTATAGCCCCGGAGCAACCGTTCCATCCTATACGGCCCGGGACGGTTTCGCATCTCGGCCCACCACGTGCCGCGCCCCGTGCCTCCGGCCGCCGCGGGACCCCGGCCGCGGGTAGATTGGCGGCCATGAACGAAGCCCGCCGCCCCGACAACCAGCACCCCGCGGGGGAGTCCGCCGAGGAGCCCGCTCCGGATGCTGTGGCGGAACCCGCTCCGGACGCCGTCGCGGAACCCACCGGGGAACGTCCGGGAGCGTCGGAGGAGGACGCCGCGGGCGCCCCGGAGGAGGCGGCCGGTGCGCCCGCGGCATCGGCCGATCTGGTCGTGGCGTTCGTGCCGGGCGTGATGCCCGGCAAGTGGTTCTTCCGGTGGCGTGACCGCCACCCGGGCCGCGTCCTCGCCGAGCGGCCGCTCGAGGCCGAGCGGTGGCGGGAGGAGCTGGAGGAAGGACGGGCGCACGCCTGCCTCGTCCGGCTGCCGGCCCACCCCCGGCCGGAGGTCGACGACCTGACGGCCCTGCGCCGGGAGTTCCGGGCCGTCGAGCTCTACGCCGAGCAGCAGGTCGTGGTGCTGCCCCGCGATCACGAACTGACCCTGCTCGACGAGGTGCCGGTGGCCGAGCTCGTGGACGAGGTGCTGCTGCAGGAGTCCCGCACCCTGCCCGAGCGGCACCGGCTGCGCTCGCCGGAGGACGTGGCCGGGGACCCGCCGCTGCCCGGCGTACGGCACGTCCGGGACACGATCGAGCTGGTCGCCGCCGGACTCGGCCTCGTGGTCGTGCCGATGTCGCTCGCCCGCCTGCACCGCCGCAAGGACCTGGTGCACCGGGTGGTGCCGGACGCCGCCACGGTCCCCGTGGCGCTCGTGTGGCCGCAGGACCTGCCCGAGGACCGGGAGGAGCTCGTGCAGGACTTCGTGGGCGTGGCCCGGGGGCGCGGGCTCAACAGCTCCCGCGGCGGCCGCGCCCCGGCGGCCGCGCCGGCGCGCACGCCGTCGTCGTCCCGTCAGGCCGGCGGGACGCCGCAGGCACCGCGGCACGGCGGCGGCCGCGGTCCTCAGGGCGGCACGCGGAGTGGTGGCAGCAAGAGCGGTGGCAGCAGGAGCGGTGGCAGCAGGAGCGGTGGCACCGGCAGAGGCGGGGCCAGGAGCGGCGGGGTCAAGGGCGGACGCCGCGCCGGGGGCCGCGGCCGCCGCTGAACCCGGGCGGACTCAGCCCTCCGACCGGGGGGCGTCCCTGCGGACGGCGCGGACCTGGCCCGTATCGGGGAGGCCGGGCACGGCCGTGCCCGGCTCGGCCTGCCGGATGAGCGTCTGGTTGACCAGGGGCACGTGCAGACCCTCGCGGTCGAACATCTTCTTGATCCGCAGCCGCAGCGCCCGTGCGACGTCCCACTGCTTCAGGGGGACCGTCCGCACGGCCAGGCGCAGGGTCACGGACTCGCCCGTGACGGCCTCCACGCCCCACACCTCCGGGTCCTCGGTGATGAACTCGCCGATCTCCGGGTCCTCCCGGAGCAGGGTGGTCTCGTGCAGGATGAGTTCGGTCAGCAGCTCGAGGTTCGCGTCGTAGGGCACGGGCAGGTCGAGGACGCAGCGGGCCCAGCCCTGGGACTGGTTGCCCACGCGCAGGATCTCGCCGTTGCGCACGTGCCACAGCGTGCCGTTGATGTCTCGCACCTGGGTCACCCGCAGACCCACGGCCTCCACCGTTCCGCTGGCCTCACCCAGGTCCACGACGTCGCCGATCCCGAGCTGGTCCTCGGCGACCATGAAGATGCCCGAGAGGTAGTCCTTGACCAGGGACTGGGCGCCGAAGCTCAGGGCCACGCCGGCGATCCCGGCGCTGGCGAGGACGGGACCGATGTTGTAGTCGAGCTCCGAGATGATCATCACCAGCGCGACCGCCCAGATGAGCACGGTCGTCACCGAGGAGAGGACAGAGCCGATGGTGGTGGCCCGCTGCGACTGACGGGCTCCGGCCAGGCCCGCGTCCTCGACCCAGCGGGGCCGGCCGCGGTCGAACTTCCGCACGATCCGGGACCGGGAGCCCCTCGCGATCCCGCCGGACACGCGGCGGATGAGCAGGCGGGCCACCGCTGCCAGGAGCGTGGCCCCGAGCAGGACGATCAGGATCCGGAGGGGCTTGTCCAGCCAGAACTGCCAGCCCAGGTCGAGGGCGGTCACGTCAGGAGACAGTGGGGCGGGCAGGGAGAACGGCATACGGGGAAGCGTAGCGAACGCCGCTGCCGGTCACCGGTTCCACGGCACCCCCCGAGGCGCATCGGGCACAATGGGGAGCTGACCCACCGGTCCCGACGCACGGCCCGGCCCGCTCCGCCTCAGAGGATCCATGACCGCACCCAGCTCCACCCAGACCGTCACCGCCGTGCCCCCCACGGCCTCGGACCCCGCGGCCCAGGGGCTGGGCGGCGTCGCCGACTGGGCCGTCGACGTGATGGAGGCCATCGGCGCCCCGGGCGCGGGTCTGCTGGTGGCCCTCGAGAACCTGTTCCCGCCGCTGCCGTCCGAGGTGATCCTCCCGCTGGCCGGGTTCACGGCGAGCCAGGGGGACTTCAGCGTGGGCGGGGCGATCTTCTGGACCACCCTCGGAGCGGTGGTCGGCGCGATCGTCCTCTACTGGGTCGGCGCCGCCCTGGGCCGACGGCGGCTGCGGGCGGTCGTGGACCGGATGCCCCTCGTGGACCTGCACGACCTCGACCGCACCGAGGCGTGGTTCCAGCGCCACGGCAAGGCCACCGTCTTCTTCGGGCGGATGGTGCCGATCTTCCGGTCCCTGATCTCGATTCCCGCCGGCATCGAGCGCATGTCCTTCGGCTTGTTCGTGCTGCTCACCGCCGCGGGGTCCCTGGTCTGGAACACCATCTTCGTGCTCGCGGGGTTCTACCTGGGGGAGAACTGGCACGTCGCCGAACGCTACGCCGGGGTGTTCTCGAGGATCGTCATCGTCACGGTGGCCGTACTGGTCGCCTGGTGGGTGGTCAAGAGGGTGCTGCGCAACCGCCGAGGCCTGTCCGACTCGGCGCGGCGGAGGGCCGGGGACACCTGATCCCCGCGGCCGGCCCGGCGGTCACAGCCACCGCTTGCGCCGGAACACGGCGTAGAGCACGGTGCCCGTCAGCAGCATCAGGGTCAGGGCCATGGGGTAGCCCCACACCCAGGACAGCTCCGGCATGAAGCGGAAGTTCATCCCGTACACCGAGCCGATGATCGAGGGGGCGAACAGGATCGCCGCCCACGAGGAGATCCGCTTGACCTGCTCGTTCTGCGCCATTGCAGCATCGTTCTGCCGGGCCGCGATCAGGGTGGCGTCCAGCATGAGGGCGCTCGCGAGGGAGGACTGGAAGGCCTCGACCTTGGTGGTCACGAAGATCAGGTGGTCCAGCACGTCCCGCAGGCTGTGCCGGAGGTCCACGGGCGCGGCGTCCTCGGCGAGCTCCTGGTGGAACCGGCGCAGTTCCACCTCGAGCGGGGCCACCGCCCGGTGGAAGGCGCTGACCTCGCGGGTCAGCTGGTAGATCCGCTGGGACACCGCCCCGTCGCCGGCGCCGGAGAACAGCTCGTCCGAGATCTCGTCGATGTCGTTCTCCAGCCCCTCGACCACCAGGTAGTAGTCGTCCACGGTCTGGTCGAGCAGGGCGTACAGCACCGCCTCGGCTCCGGTCCGCAGCAGGCCAGGCTCCGCCTCCACCCGTTCCCGCACCAGGGCGGACCGGTCGTGCGCGGACTGCCGCACGGTGATCACGAAGTGCGGGCCCGTGCAGACGTGGATCTCCCCGAGGTCCACCTGCTCCGTGGCGTCCCGGTAGACGGCGGGTCGGAGCACGGTGAGGACGGTGGACCCGTAGCGGTCCATCTTGGGGCGCTGACCGGCCTGCCGGATGTCCTCCACGGCGAGCTCGTGCAGCCCGAAGTGCTCGCCCAGGGAGCGCAGCTCGTCCTCGGAGGGGTCCGAGAGCCCGATCCACGCCAGGACGCAGCGCTCGCCGGGCTCGCCGCAGCGTGCGTCGTCCGCCCGGAGCCGGTCGAGCAGGCGGGAGGTCTCCTCGAGCGAGGCCGGGGAGGCGAGGCGCCGGCCTCCCCGATAGACGGCGTTCTCGACGATGCTCACCCGCACCATTATCCGGGTCGGTCACGGGGTTCCTAGAATGGGCCCATGAGCTTTCCCATGGACACCCGGGTGGGTGCCTACGCGGTCATCGTCGACGACGGGGCGGTGCTGCTGAGCCACTGGAACCCCCGCCACCCCACGCTGCGGGGGGCGTGGACCCTGCCCGGCGGCGGCATGGAGGTCGGGGAGCAGCCCGCGCAGACCGTGCTCCGGGAGGTCTTCGAGGAGACGGGGTTCAGCGTGGAGCTCGACGCCCTGCTCGGCGTGCACAGCCGCCACATGGAGCCCGGTGAGCGCCTGGACGGGCGCGGCCGGCCCTTCCACGCCCTGCGCGTCATCTACCGTGCGCACGTCACGGGCGGCACGCTGACCCCGGAGGTGGGCGGATCCTCGGACGAGGCCCGCTGGTTCCCCCTGTCGGGGCTGACGGAGGTGCCGCTGGTGAGCCTGGTCCCCGTGGCCCTGGACCTGGCCGGCCTCGCTCCCGCGGACCTGCCGGTGGAGCGCCGGTGAGCCGGCGCGCCGCGGCGGCCGCCCTGGTCGTGCTCGTCCCGCTCGCCGGGTGCGGCGACGGTTCCGGGACGGTGCCGTCCCCCACCGTGACCTCGGCGGCCCCGGACACCGTGCGGATCGCCACGGGGCCCACCGGGCAGACGGCCGTGCTGGCCCACGTGTACGCCGGGCGGCTGCAGGAGGCGGGCGTCGACGCCACGGTCGTCGACGCGGGGACCGAGCGGGCCGACTACCTCGGTGCCCTCGAGCGCGGAGAGGTCGAGCTCGTCGCGGACTACACCGGCAACCTCTACCTCCACCTGCGGGGCCGCGCCCCCGTGGGGCCTGCCAGCGACGTCCCCGCGGAGCCCGGCCCGACCGCGCCCTCGCCCTCGCCCTCGCCCACGGACGGCGGTCTGGCCGAGGACATCTCCGAGCTCCTCGGCCTGGGGGAGGAGCGCGCCGACGACGACGACGTGCTCGCCGGTGTGCGGGACGTGCTGCCCGAGCAGCTGCAGATCCTGCAGCCGGCCCCGGCCGAGAACACGGTGGCGGTCGTCGTCACCCGGCCCACCGCCGTCGAGCACTCCCTGTCCGGCCTGGAGGACCTGGGCACCGTGTGCGAGGAGCTGGCCCTCGGCACGGACCTCGACTTCGCGGGCCGCTCCTACGGCCCGGAGGGCCTCGCCGACGCCTACGAGTGCGTACCGCGCGAGATCGTGCCCTTCCGGAGCCAGGACGAGCTCGTCACCGCGCTCCTCGAGGACCGGGTGCAGGCCGCTGCCCTGTTCACGGCGTCGCCCGCGATCGGGGACAACGCACTCGTGGTCCTGGACGACCCGCTGCACAACTTCGTGCCCCAGCGGGTCGTGCCGGTCGCGGCGGAGGACCTGCCGGGCACGGCCGCGGCCGTGGTCGAGGAGGTGTCGGCACAGATCGGCACGGAGGACCTCGTGCTGATGACCCGCATGACCACGGCCCGGGAGCCGTACCCGCCGGAGCGGGCGGCCAGGTACTGGCTCGAGATCGAGGACGACACCTGAGGGTTCCGGCCGGGAGCGGGAGGCCGGGGGCGCGCGTCACCCGCGGGTAAGGTGTACCGCATGTCAGTGGTCAAGCAGTCCGAGAAGCTCAAGAACGTGCTCTACGACATCCGCGGCCCCGTCCTGCAGCAGGCGGAGCGGATGGAGGCGGAGGGGCACCGGATCCTGAAGCTCAACATCGGAAACCCCGCCCCGTTCGGTTTCGAGGCCCCGGACGCGATCCTGGTGGACATGATCAAGAACCTGCCCAATGCGCAGGGCTACTCGGACTCCCGCGGCATCTACTCGGCCCGCACGGCCGTGGTGCAGTACTACCAGACGCGCGGGATCATGAACCTCGACACCGACGACGTGTACCTGGGCAACGGCGTCTCCGAGCTGATCACCATGACGCTGCAGGCACTGTGCAATCCGGGGGACGAGATCCTCATCCCGTCCCCCGACTACCCACTGTGGACGGCCTCGGTGGCGCTGTCCGGGGGCACCCCCGTGCACTACCGGTGCGACGAGGACAACGACTGGAACCCCGACCTCGAGGACCTCGCCGCGAAAATCACCCCGAACACGAGGGGCATCGTGGTCATCAACCCGAACAACCCCACGGGCGCGGTGTACTCGCGAGAGGTGCTCCAGAAGATCGTGGACCTGGCCCACGAGCACGAGCTCATCCTGTTCGCGGACGAGATCTACGAGAAGATCACCTACGACGCCGCGGAGATGGTCAACGCCGCGGGCCTCACCGGGGAGGACGTGCTGTGCCTGACGTTCTCGGGACTGTCCAAGGCCTACCGGGTGGCCGGGTACCGCTCCGGGTGGGTGGCGATCACGGGTCCCAACTGGAAGGCCGAGAGCTTCATCGAGGGCATCAAGCTGCTGGCCAACATGCGCATGTGCGCCAACGTCCCGGCCCAGCACGCGATCCAGACCGCCCTGGGCGGCTACCAGTCGATCAACGACCTGATCCTGCCCGGCGGGCGGCTCAAGGCCCAGCGCGATCTCGCCCACCGGCGGCTCAACGAGATCGACGGCGTGTCCTGCGCGCAGGCCGACGGGGCGCTGTACCTCTTCCCCAAGCTCGACGTCAGGAAGTTCAACATCGTCGACGACGAGAAGTTCGCCCTGGACCTGCTCAAGGAGCAGAAGATCCTCGTCAGCCACGGCCGGGCGTTCAACTGGCCCGAGCCCGACCACTTCCGGCTCGTCACGCTGCCGTCCGTGGAGATCCTCGGCACCGCGCTGGACCGGATCGAGGAGTTCCTGAGCAACTACCGCCAGTGACGTCCCGGCCCGCGGTCCGGTGCGCGACCCCAGGAGGTCCACGATGGGCACGACCACCGCGCGTCCCGGGTTCGACGAGGACGTGCGTCTCCTGCTGCGGGCGCGCCCCGGGCTCCGCCTGGACGCGATCGACACCGGAGCGACCCCCGGCTTCACCGGGGACAAGGAGGACGGCCTGGCGTTGCGGGCCGCACGCAACGGCGAGCTGGCCGACCTGCAGCGGCTGCTCTACGCCAACGCCGTGGCGGCCGACGCGCCGTACCGGCTGCTCCTGGTGCTCCAGGGCATGGACACCTCCGGCAAGGGCGGCATCCTCACGCACGTCCTGGGCGGGCTCAACCCGCACGGCGTGCACACCCACGGGTTCGGCCGGCCGACCGAGGAGGAGGCCGCCCGGCACTTCCTCCACCGGGTGCGCCGGCAGCTGCCGCGCCCCGGTGTGATCGGCGGCTTCGACCGCTCCCACTACGAGGACGTGCTCGTGCCGGTGGTCCACGGCATGCTGCACGGCGACCGGCTCGAGCACCGCTACGCGGAGATCCGCGACTTCGAGCGGGAGCTCGCGCTGGAGGGGACGGTGGTCGTGAAGGTCTTCCTGCACCTGGGCCGGGACGCGCAGCGCAGGAACCTGCTCGCCCGGCTCGAGGACCCCACGAAACGGTGGAAGTACGACCCGTCCGACATCGACGCGCGCCGGCGGTGGCACGACTACACGGCGGCCTACGAGGGCGCCCTCCGGGCGACCGACGCCGACCACGCGCCCTGGTACGTCGTGCCCACCGACCGGAAGTGGTACGCACGGGCGGTGGTGCAGGACCTGCTCATCTCGGCCCTCGCCGAGCTGCCCCTCGACTGGCCGGAGCCCGCCTTCGACGTCGAGGAGCAGCGGCGGCTGCTGTCCCGGGACTGAACGGCCCGGCCGCCGGCGACGGGTGCGGGTCAGCCGCCGTCGTCGCCCGGTCCGTCCTCGGAGTTCTCCCGCCGGGCCCGCGCGGCCTCGAGCCGCTCGCGGGCTCCGTCCAGCCACGTCTCGCACCGGGAGGCCAGGGCCTCACCCCGCTCCCACAGGGCGAGGGACTCCTCGAGGGAGGTGCCTCCGGCCTCGAGTCGGGAGACGACCTGCACGAGCTCCTCGCGGGCCTGCTCGTAGCCCATGCTCTCGATGTCGGACACGTCGGGTGCTGCGGGGTGGTCGGTGCTCGCCATGGGTGCGGCCTCTCGGTCGGGAGATAGGGATTCGGTGGGACGGACGGCGGGGGCCGGCGAGGGCCGGGGCGGCGCTCAGCCGGGTCCGGCGCGCTCGCCGGGCCGGCGGGCGGAGACGGACTCGGCCCGGACACCGAGCTCGCCGGTGGCCAGGCGAACCCCCAGCGGGTCGCCGGCCCGCACCGTGGCGGCGTCGGTGACCACGGCGCCGGAGGCGTCCTGCACCACGGCGTAGCCGCGCTGCAGGGTCTCCTGCGGGGAGAGGGCCCGGACGCGGGCACGGAGGTGACGCACGGCGTCGAGCTCCCGGAGGGTGCGGGAGTCGACGGCGGCCAGGGCGCGGGTGCGCCAGCGGTCGACGTCCTCCTCCCGGAGCAGGATCATGTCCTCGGGCTGGGCGAGCGCGGGGCGGGAGCGCACGGCCGCCAGCCCGGCCTCCTCGCGCTCCAGGAACAGCTGCACCGCCCGATCCAGGGAGGCCCTGGCCCGGGCCACACCGGCGCGCTCCTCGGCGACGTCGGGGACGATCCGCTTGCCGGCGTCGGTCGGGGTCGAGGCCCGGAGGTCCGCGACCCAGTCGAGGAGGGGCTGGTCGTTCTCGTGGCCGATCGCGCTGACCACCGGCGTCGTGGCGGCCGCGACGGCGCGGAGCAGGGACTCGTCGCTGAAGGCCAGGAGGTCCTCGAAGGACCCGCCCCCGCGGGCGATCACGATGACGTCCACCTCCGGCATCGCGTCGAGCTCCTGCAGCGCCCGGGTCACCGCGCGCACCGCCCCGGCGCCCTGCACCGGGACCTCGCGCACCTCGAACCGCACGGCGGGCCAGCGCAGCGACGCGTTGCGGACGACGTCCTTCTCGGCGTCCGAGCCGCGACCCGTGACCAGGCCGACCCGGTGCGGCAGCAGCGGCAGCGGCAGCTTCCGGCCGGCGTCGAAGAGCCCTTCCTCGGCGAGGGCCCGGCGGAGCCGCTCGATCCGCTCGAGGAGGTCGCCCAGCCCCACGGGGCGGATCCCGCGGCCCAGCATGGACAGCCGTCCGGTCTTCGCCCAGAAGTCGGGCTTGAGCTGGGCGACCACGCGCATGCCCGTCTCCAGCGGGCGGTCCAGGTGGGCGGTCTCGTTCGCGAACAGGGTCACGGGGACCGACACCTCGGCGTCGACGTCGCGCAGGGTCACATAGGTGACCCGGGCGCGCCGGTTGAGCTCGATGATCTGCCCCTCCACCCACGTGGGCGCACAGCGGGCGATGTAGGCGTGCAGGTTCTCGGACAGCATCCGCAGCGGCCACGGGTTCTCGGGGGTGGTGCGGTCCGCGCGGGACGGCAGCTCGCGCTCTCCTCCGGGCGGCACGTCCTGCCGGGGCTCGAGATACGTCATGCTCCATGCTTACCACCCGGCGCGGACAGCGGTGCGCGCCGGGCACCGGCCTACAGTGGTGCCGTGAAGACCTCCACCCCCGTGCGCGTCGGGAACCGCTCCCGGCGGCGAGCCGGCACGGTCCTGCGCACCGGTCTCGGCACCGTCCTGGCCCTGGCCGCGGCCTCGCTCGTGTCGGTGCTCGTGCCGCTGCACTGGGTGGACGACACGGTGCTCTCCCGGGAGGGCTTCACCCGCGTGGTGGGCACCCTCGCGGACGACCGCCCGTTCCAGGAGGAGCTGGCCCGCACCGCTGTGGACCGCGCGGCCGACGTCGTCCTGGGGGAACGGACGGGCCTGCCCTTCCTGGACCGGATCCTGGAGGACGCCGCACGCCGTGCCGGGGACCTCGCGGCGGGGCTCACCGCAGACCCGGCCTACCAGCGCGCCTGGACGCAGACGCTGGTGCGCACGCACGAGGCGAACGTCCCCGCCCCCGGCGAGACGCCTCCTGCGAACCTGGTGGTCGACCTGCGGCCCCTGCTCGACGAGCTCGACGGGGCGGTGGAGCGTGCCGTGGGCTTCGACATCGGGCTGTCGGAGCGCCAGGGTGTGGTGACCGTCCCCGGCACCGGCACGGGCCGACTGATCGAGACCTGGATCCGGCTGACGGACCTCGCCGTACCGCTCACGTGGGCGGCCGCGGCCCTGGCCGGGCTCGCGCTGGTCGTCACCCGGCACCGCTTCGCCACGCTCGCCGTGCTGGGCCTGGGCAGCCTCGTCGGCCTGGGGGTCGTGGGAGAGCTCGTGGAGCGCGGTGTGCGCCGCGTGACCGGTCTGCTCGGCCCGGACCCGGTGGTGCGGCTGGTCGTCGACCGGGTGACGGACCTGCTGCTGGGCTCGCTGGGGGAGCAGATGCTCACCGCCGCCTGGGTGGCCGGGGCCACCGGCGTCGTGGGGGTCCTCGGCGCGGTCGTGGCCGCCGTGGTGTCGGCCGGCTCACGGCGCAGGCACCGTCCCACCGCGTAGCATGGAGGCCATGCCGACCACCGTTGCGCTCTCCATGCCCACCGTCCCCCGTCAGCGGCGCTCGCCCGAGGACGTGGCCGCCGCCGCTCCCGTCGAGGGACCCCGGAAGGTGCTGCTCGCCTCCCCGCGCGGCTACTGCGCCGGGGTGGACCGGGCCGTCATCGCCGTGGAGAAGGCCCTGGAGCACTACGGGCCCCCGGTGTACGTGCGCAAGGAGATCGTGCACAACAAGTACGTGGTGGGCACCCTCGAGCAGCAGGGCGCCGTGTTCGTCGAGGAGACCGACGAGGTGCCCGAGGGCTCCCTGCTGATCTTCTCCGCGCACGGGGTGTCCCCGGCCGTGGTGCGCTCCGCCGAGGACCGCGGGCTGCAGACCATCGACGCGACCTGCCCGCTGGTCACGAAGGTGCACCGGGAGGCCGTGCGGTTCGCGAAGAACGACTACGACATCCTGCTCATCGGCCACGACGGCCACGAGGAGGTCGAGGGCACCGCGGGCGAGGCCCCCGAGCACATCCAGGTGGTGAACAGCCCCGACGAGGTGGACCGGGTGGTGGTCCGCGACCCGGCGAAGGTGGTGTGGCTGTCCCAGACCACCCTCAGCGTGGACGAGACCCTCGAGACCGTGCAGCGGCTGCGGGAGCGCTTCCCGTCCCTGCAGGACCCGCCCAGCGACGACATCTGCTACGCGACCTCCAACCGGCAGACCGCGATCAAGAAGATCGCCCCCGACGCCGACCTCGTGATCGTCGTGGGCTCCGCCAACTCCTCCAACTCCGTGCGGCTCAAGGAGGTCGCCCTCGAGTACGGCGCCCGTCGTGCCGAACGCGTGGACATGGCCGACCAGGTCGACGAGGCCTGGTTCGAGGGCGTGGCCACCGTCGGCGTGACGAGCGGTGCCTCCGTCCCCGAGGTCCTCGTCCGGGACGTGCTGCGACTGCTGGCAGACTACGGCTACGGCGACGTGGAGGAGGTCGTCACCGCCGAGGAGGACGTCCTGTTCTCCCTGCCCAAGGAGCTGCGGGCCCGGCTCACCGCCGCCGGCGACACCACCCACCGCCTCGGCGGTCGCGGAGCGCGTCCGACCCGCTGAGCCCGTCCGACCCGGCGAGCCGCTAGCTCGCCGGGCCGGCCGCCCCGTCAGCCTGCCGCGCGTTCCTCGCGGAGCGCCGGCGGGACCCCGTCCCCGGCGGCTTCCGGCAGGGCCTCCGACGGCGCCGCCGTCCCCGCGCCACCCTCCGCGGCCGTGAACTCCGGTGCGGTGAGCGGTCGTGGGGCCACCACGAGCGGCCGGGTGCCGATCCGCTCGTCCTCCCCGAGGGTGGGGTCGAGGTCGTTGATCCGCCGGGCCGTGGGGAACACCCGCGTCTCCACCGAGCCCGCGAGCCGGTTGTAGGACTCGACCGACCGCTGCAGCGAGCGCCCCATGTCGTCCAGGTGCTTGCCCACGGTGCCCAGCCGCTCGTAGAGCTGGCGGGAGAGGTCGAAGAGCTCCTTGGCGTTCTCCGCGAGACCGTGCTGGCGCCAGGTGAACGCGACGGCCTTGAGCGAGGCCAGCAGGGAGACGGGGGCCACGAGGGCCACGTTGCGCCCGGCCGCGTGGTCGAGCAGGGCGGGGTCGGCCTCGAGGGCGGCCGAGAGCGCGGACTCGGCCGGCAGGAAGCACAGCACGAGCTCGGGGGAGGCGCCGCGGGCCTCCCAGTACTTCTTCGAGGCCAGGGCCTCCACGTGTCCGCGCACGGCCTTGGCGTGGGCGGCCAGCTGCGCGCGGCGGGCGTCGTCGTCGTCGCCGGCGTCCTGGGCGCGCAGGTACGACGTCATGGGTGCCTTCGCGTCGAGCACGATGTCACGGCCGCCGGGCAGGTGCACGACCATGTCGGGGCGCACGGCGCTGCGCTCGCCGTCGGCCGTGGTGCCGGCGGAGGCGACCTGCTCCCGGAAGTCGACGTGCGCGGTCATCCCGGCCGCCTCGACCACCCGGCGCAGCTGCACCTCGCCCCACGTGCCGCGCGCAGATCCCGAGCGCAGCGCGGAGGACAGCGACGTGGTGGCCGTGCGCAGGTGGTCGCCCATCTCCCGGGTGTGCGCTAGCGCCTGGGCGATGCCCCCGTACTGCTCGGCCCGGTCCCGCTCGAGGGTCGCGACGTGCTCCTGGACCGCGCGCAGCTGGTGCGCCACCGGGGCCAGCGCCCGCAGCACGTTGTTGTCCTGCACCGAGCGGGCGTCGGCGTCGCGCAGCCGGTCCTCGAGCTGGGCGCGCGCCTCCCCGGCCGCGGCCCGCTCGGCGGAGAGGTCCACGAGCCGGTCCTGGACGGCGGCGAGCTCGCCCTGCAGCCCCCGGCGCTCGTCCCCCCAGGCCCGGGCCGCCCGGGCGTGACCGGCGCGGGCGAGGAGGACGCCGGCGAGGGCTCCCAGGAGGAGGGCGAGGAGGACGAGGACGACGACGAGGCTCACGGTCATGCCCAGCAGTGTGGCACGCCGCCCGGACACCGCACGGACGCCCGTGCCGCCGTGCCGTTCAGAGCCATCCGTTCCCGCGGGCGGCCCGGCACGCCTCGGAGCGGTTGCTGGTGCGGGTCTTGCCGATCGCGGCCGAGAGGTGGTTGCGCACCGTGCCGGGGGACAGGTGCAGGGCGGCCGCCACTTGCTTGACCGACGCTCCGTCCTCCGCGGCCCGCAGCACCTCCTGCTCGCGCGCGGTGAGCGGATTGGGCCCGTTGACCAGGGACTCCTCCGCCAGGGCCGGGTCCACGACGCGCAGCCCCGCGTGCACCCGCCGGACCGCCTCGGCCAGATGCGCGGCCGGGGTGTCCTTGACCACGAATCCCGCCGCGCCCGCCTCCATGGCCCGGCGCAGGTAGCCCGGGCGCCCGAACGTGGTGACGATCAGGCACCGGCACTCGGGGGTCTCGGCCACGACCTGCCGCACGGCCTCGATGCCGTCCAGGCCGGGCATCTCGATGTCGAGCAGGGCCACGTCCGGGCGGTGCTCGCGCACGGCCGGCAGCACCTCGTCCCCCGAGGCCACCTGAGCGACGACCACGAGATCGTCCTCGAGCTCCAGCAGCGCGGCGAGCGCGCCGCGGACCAGGTGCTGGTCGTCGGCCAGCAGCAGGCGCACGGGCCGGGTCACGGGAGGACCACCTCCACGACCGTGCCCGTGCCCTCCGGACCGGGGCGCACCGCCACCGTGCCGCCGGCCCGGGCGACGCGCTCCCGCAGGCCCCGCAGCCCGTTGCCCTCGGGCCCGAGCAGCCCGTCCCCGTCGTCGGCGACCGTGAGCCGCGTGGGGCTCCAGCGCACGGTGCACCGGGTCGCGCAGCTGTGCCGCACGACGTTCGTGACGGCCTCCCGCAGCGCCCACGCGAAGACCGGCCGGCGGGGCCCCGTGACCTCCTCTGCCGTGCCGTCGAGGTCCGCCTCGATGCCCGCCGCCGCGAGTGCGGTGCGGGAGGCCGCCAGCTGCTCCGCGAAGTCGGGAGCGCGCAGCCGTCCCACGGTGGCGCGGACCTCCGCGAGGGAGTCCCGGGAGAGCCGGAGCACGTCGTCGAGCTCGGCGCGGGCCCGGTCCGGCTCCCGGTCGAGGAGCCGCTGGGCCAGCTCGGCCTTGAGGGTGATGACCGTGAGCGAGTGGCCGAGGATGTCGTGGACGTCCCGGGCCACGCGCTCGCGCTCGCGGACCAGAGCCAGTTCGGAGCTCAGCGCCAGGTGCTGCTCGTCGCGGTGCGCCGCCAGCCGCATCCCGCCGATGACCACCGTGGAGGTCAGGTGCATGGGGAGCACCCACTGCCCGCCGGGCGGGAGCAGCCCGGCCAGGACGGCGGCGGCGACGACGACCAGCAGCACGGCCAGGACGGCCAGGGCCGGCCGCAGCGGCAGCTGGAAGGCGAGCAGCGCCAGCAGGTAGGGGACCGTGCCGAACGCCCAGAGACCGACGGCCGGGACCGTCAGCAGGGCGAGGGCGGCCAGGGCCAGGCACCACACCACGGGCAACCACGGCGCACGGTGCGGCGGGACCAGGCCGGGGTTGCGGAAGGCCAGGACGTAGACCCCCATGAACGCGAGGAGGGCGAGGGCCGCGACGGACCGGGCCGCCGGACCGGCCGGGGAGTCCAGCAGCGCACCCGCCGGCATGATCAGGAAGACGAGCCAGATCGCGGCGAACCACCACGTGGGGTCCTCCGCCGGCAGGCGCCCCGCCCTCCGGCCCCCGGGCGACGCGGCCCCGGAGGTCATCGGCGCACCGTCGTCCGGCGGGCGGCGCCCAGCACCACGGCCGCGAAGACCGCCGTCCACACCGCCACGTTGAGCACGAGCGCCCACAGCGGATCCGACTGCGTCGCGGGGCCCGTGGTGGAGAGGATCTGGCCCTCCATCAGGGGGTAGCGGGCCAGGGCCGCCAGGCCGTACAGGGGTGTGAACCGGGCGATGTCGAGCATCGCCCCGCTGAGGGGCACGAAGAGGTTGCCGAAGAAGCTGAGCACGACGAGCAGGCCCGAGGCGGCACCCACGGCGGACTCGGTGCGGAACAGCAGCCCGGCCGCGAGCCCGTAGAGGGCGAACATCGAGGAGCCGGCGACGACGAGCGCGGCGGTCACCGGCCAGCGCCACCCGCCGAGCTCGGCGCCGGTGAGGGCGCCGACGGCGAAGACCACGGCGACCGGGAGCACGGCCACGCACAGGGCCACCGCGACCTTGACCAGCACGTAGCCGTGCCGCGGAGCGGGGGTCAGCCCGATCTAGCGGCCCCAACCGTGCGCCTGCTCGACCGCCGCGGATCCGGCGATGGACGTGGTGGCCGTGACCGCCCCGTAGACGGACATCGCGACCATGCTGTGGCCACCGACGTTGCCGTTGCCGGCCGGGAGGTCGGAGTAGTCCTGCAGCGCCGTGAACATCACGTAGAGGACGGCGGGCAGGACCACGATGAAGAAGGTGTTCGAGACCATGCGCACGTTGCGGCGCAGGTCGTGGGCGGCGTAGGCGATGCTCATGGCAGGGGTCCTTCCGGTGCCGTCAGTCCGCGGTGAGCCCCACGAAGGCCTCCTCCAGGCCGGCGTGGGTGATCTCGAGGGATGTCGCGGAGGAGGCCGTGAGCAGGTGGCGGGCGATGGCGTCCGTGTCGGGGCCGGTGAGCCGGTGCCGCCCGCCCGCAGGCGGCAGCTGCGTGGCCCCGGGGACCACGACCGGGCCGGGGCCGTTCCACCGGAAGCTGACGACCCTGGCGCCGGCCAGTGCGGCGATCTCCGCCGTGGGCCCGTCGGCGACGACACGACCGTGCTTGAGCACGACCGTGCGGCGGGCGAACTCCTCGGCCTCGTCGAGGTAGTGGGTCGCGAACACGACCGTGCGCCCGTGCTCGGCCTCGGCGTGCATCGCGGCCCAGAACGCCCGGCGGGCGTTGACGTCCATCCCCGCGGTCGGCTCGTCCAGCACGAGCAGGTCCGGCTCCGGGAGCAGGGCCAGGGCGAAGCGCAGGCGCTGCTGCTCGCCGCCGGAGCACTTCGAGACCTTCCGCCGGGCGAAGTCCGCGGCCCCTGCCCGGGCGATCGCCTCGTCCACGGGCAGGTGCTTCCGGTGCAGCGTCGCCACCATGGCGACCGTCTCGCGCACGGACAGGTCGTCGAGCAGGCCGCCGCTCTGCAGCACGGCGCCGATCCGCCCGTCCCGGACGCTGCGACGCGGTGGTCCGCCCAGGGTGCGCACGGTGCCGTCGTCGGGCTCCGTGAAGCCCAGCACGAGGTCGAGGAGGGTGGTCTTGCCGGCGCCGTTGGGGCCCAGGAGGGCCATGACCTCGCCGCGCTCGACGCGCAGGCGCACGCCGTCGACGGCCCGCACCCGGCGCCCGCCGTGACCGAAGCCCTTGTGGACGTCGAGAAGCTCGATCGCGGGCGTCGTCGATCCGTCCGGGGGTGCGGCCCGCGCGGCGGTTGTCCTGGTACCCATGGGGTCCACTGTGCCGCACCGGGGGCCCCGGCGGATCCTCCCGGTGTCACGTCTTCACCATGACACCTGTCATGGGTGCGGCACGGCCGTCCAGAACGGCCGGTAGGATGGTCTCCCGTGGCTCTTACTATCGGAATCGTCGGACTGCCCAACGTCGGCAAGTCCACCCTGTTCAACGCGCTGACCCGCAACACCGTCCTGGCGGCGAACTACCCGTTCGCGACCATCGAGCCGAACATCGGCGTGGTCAATCTCCCGGACCCGCGCCTGGACCGGCTGGCCGAGATCTTCGGCTCCGAGCGGATCCTGCCCGCGACCGTCGCCTTCGTGGACATCGCCGGCATCGTCAAGGGTGCCTCCGAGGGGGAGGGGCTCGGCAACCAGTTCCTCGCCAACATCCGTGAGGCGCAGGCCATCGCCCAGGTCGTGCGCGCGTTCGACGACCCGGACGTCATTCACGTGGACGGCAAGATCGACCCGGCCTCCGACATGGAGACCATCAACACCGAGCTGATCCTCGCCGACCTGCAGACGCTCGAGAACGCGATCCCGCGGCTGGAGAAGCAGGTCAGGATCAAGAAGGCCGACCCCGCCAAGCTCGCCGCGATGGAGCACGCCCGGACGATCCTCGAGCGCGGGGACACGATCTTCGGCGCGGCCGAGAAGGACAAGCTCGAGGTCGAGCAGCTGCGGGACCTGAGCCTGCTCACGGCCAAGCCCTTCATCTACGTCTTCAACGCCGACGACGGCGTGCTGGCCGATCCCGCCAAGCAGCAGGAGCTGCGGGACCTGGTTGCCCCGGCGGACGCCGTCTTCCTGGACGCCAAGCTCGAGGCCGAGCTCGTGGAGCTCGACGAGGACGAGGCCCGCGAGATGCTGGAGATGTCGGGACAGGACGAGGCCGGCCTCGACAAGCTCGCCCGCACCGGCTTCCACACCCTCGGGCTGCAGACCTACCTCACCGCCGGCCCCAAGGAGTCCCGCGCCTGGACCATCCCCGTGGGCGCCACCGCCCCGCAGGCCGCGGGCGTGATCCACACCGACTTCGAGCGCGGGTTCATCAAGGCGGAGATCGTCTCCTTCGACGACCTCGACGCCGCAGGCTCGATGGCCGACGCCAAGGCCGCCGGCAAGGTGCGCATCGAGGGCAAGGACTACGTCATGCGCGACGGCGACGTCGTGGAGTTCAGGTTCAACGTTTAGCAGTTCCGCTGCGACGTGTGAGACGGCGCGTTGTCGCAGGTGGGCCGGGTGGGACTCCCGTCAGTCCGCACACGGTCCGCAAGAAATACAGCAGGATGGGCTCGACCGGGCCGTTCCGGAGTCCCGCCTCGGGGCCCGGTGCTACCAGTGGGCCTGTCCGTGAAGGGCACTGATCTGGCTGCCGGCGACATCGCGAGCACGCTGTTGTGTGCGCAGACCGGGCGGCCCGACGACTCGCCGACGTAGGCCGCGACCACAGGAGGCCGCGAGCGTGATCCGTCCAGCCCGGGGATCGGCGTACGTGCCGGTGACCACCGGTGAGGTGGCCTGATCCAGCCACTGGTTCCGTGGACGAGCGTGTAGCACCGTGCTACCGTCATGTCATGACGAGGAGCAGTCCGCCAACCCGGCTTCCAGCGGATGTGTACGAGTCCGCCGTCGCAGCGGCCCAGGTCGCCTCCCGCACGGTCCCGCAGCAGATCGCGCACTGGGCGCGCATCGGGCGCGAGCTGGAGATGTCGCCGCGAGTCAATCACCGCGCGATCGCCCAGGTCCTCGCCGGCGCGGGCTCCTACGATTCACTCGACGAGCACGAGCAGGCCATCGTCCGCGAGGAGTGGGCAGGCCGATCGGCCGCGCTCCGGAGTGCGCTGAACTACGCGGCCGAGTTCGCCGCCGCAGGCGAGTCGTACTCGGAAGCCGACGAGAACGGCGACCTCGTCGTGCACCCGGCACGCAGCTGATGCCGCTGCTGCATCTTCTCGCAGGGCCCAACGGTGCCGGGAAGTCCAGCTACGTCCGCGATGTCCTGACGCCGGCCACGCACCTGCCTGTCATCAACGCCGACGAGATCGCCGCTCAACGATGGCCGGGTGCCCAGGCCGAGCACGCGTACGAGGCGGCGCGGATCGCCGAGGCGCAGCGCCGGGACCGGATCGCCGAGGGGGCGTCGTTCATCTCGGAGACGGTGTTCTCGCACCGGAGCAAGATCGAGCTCCTCTCCGATGCCGTGCAGGCCCGCTACCTCGTGCATCTTCACGTGATCATCGTCCCCGTCGAACTCACCGTGCAGCGTGTACTCGAGCGTGTACGCCGCGGCGGCCACGCGGTGCCGGAGCAGAAGATCCGCGACCGCTACGATCGACTGTGGGAGCATGTCGGCGCGGGGATCCGGATCGCCGATGTGACGGAGGTGTTCGACAACAGCAGCGCACGCGCTCCGTTCCGTCTGTGCGCCACGTACGCACACGGCGCGCTCATCGGCCCCGCGAGCTGGCCGGCATGGACACCGCCCGCACTGCGGGGAAGCGGGAACGGTGGCGAGCCAGGGCCGTCGAAGCCGCAGCTCTGACCTGCTGTGCCCGAAGTTGTCGAGCACGCAGTGGGTCACCACCGCGCCCGGGTCGCCTGACAGCCCAGGGTTGATCTGTGCCGTCACTCGACGGAGTTCCGCTTCACCGTGCGAGCGGCGTGTGATCCGGCTGTTCGAGGTCCCACGGGGACCGTATTCCGTCACCCGACCAAGTGGTATCAGCATCGACGTCATCCTGAGGGGGTGCTCCTGATGGCATCCATCGTGGTCCGCGGGCTCGACGAGTCGGTCAAGAAGCGGCTCGCCGCCCAGGCGAAGGAGCACGGCCGTTCCATGGAGGCCGAAGCCCGCGACATTCTCACGACGGCCACTCGGAGGCCCCACATCGGCCTCGCGCTCCTGCGTGCGGCGCAGGAGGCGGGGGGATCGAGGATCTCCCCGTGCCCGAGCGCACCGACGCCGCCCGTGCGGTGGACTTCGGGTGATCGTCCTCGACACGGACGTGGTCTCCGAGAGCTTCCGGCCGCAGCCGGAGGGCCGCGTCATCGCATGGCTGGAAGGCCTCACCGGCGACGTCGCCATCACGGCCGTCACGCTCGCCGAGCTGCTGACAGGCGTGCGCCGCCTCCCGGAGGGCAGGCGCAGGTCATCCAGGTCCGGGCCGCCTGCGGTTCTGCTTGGTCTCGGAGCGCCGGCGCTTTCCTTCGAGCCGCCTGCGTTGCGAGCCGCGTGTGGGCCGGGTGGGCCGGCGGACGAGGGTCGGAACCAGGGCATCGCGCAGGAGGGTGGCCAGGCGTTGTCTCGCCGCGATCCGGTTGCGCCGCTGCGAACGGTGCTCCGCGGCGCTGACGGTGAGCACGGTCCCCGTGAGTCTCCCGGAGAGCCGGACGAGGACGAGTTCGCGCTGGGCATCGCTGAGCGCGGTCGTCGTGCCCAGGTCCAGAGAGAGCTGCACGCGTGAGTCCGCGGTGTTGACGCCCTGGCCACCGGGCCCCGAGGCATGGGAGAACTGCTCGACCAGCTCTCCCGCCGGCACCCTGAGGCCGCGGGGCGCGCCGGGGCCCGGGGGCACGTGCAGATCGTCCACACGCTGATTGTGTCGCAGCCGCGACGTGGTCGCCGCGGTCAGGGCCGGTCGGGGGCAGCCGGAACTCGGCCACGTCCGCCGGGCGCTCTGTGCTGCCGCCGGCCCGGACCCGCCGTCACGTCCTGGCAGTGGGGCGGCGTCATGACGCGGCAGGTGCTGGCCGTCGCGCTGGAGTGAGCAGCACAGTCATGTGTACTAAGCATGCTGTTGACAACCCCAGGAGGGCGGACCCGTGACGGAGACCCGTGCCGGTGGGGCCGGCGCAGACGTCGTCGACATCCTCACCAGTGACCACCAGGACATGATCGAACCGCCCGGCCGTCCCACGGGCAGGGGTGTCCGCCCGGTGCACGGGGCGGACACCCCTGTCCTCAGCCGCCGATGTACTCGCCCGTGACGGCGTCCACGGTGCCGTTCTCGATGCCCCGGCACTGTGAGAGGCCGGCCTCCGTGACAGGGTCGTAGTTGATGCAGAACGCGTCGTAGTACGGCATCCCGCTGCGCCAGGCCGCGAGGGCCTCGTCGTAGGTGAACTTCTGCGGGAAGGGCACGGCGCCGACGTCCGCGGGCGGCTGGATGCGGCACGGCTCGGATCCGCCCGGCGCGAAGGCCAGCAGCTGCTCGACCGTGTCCACGACCTCGACGCGGTCCGGACCGGTCTGCACGGCCGTCCGGTAGGCGTCGCAGACCTCCACGGCGACCGCGCGGTCGTTGACGTCCGCGGTGATCCGGTGCACCACGGTCCCCGAGCCCTGCCCGTCAACGGTCTGCACGCGGGTCACGATCTCGGCGTACGGAGCGCCCTGAGGCGTGCTCCGGAACGTGGCGAGGGGGTCGGCGGGGGCAGCGGGCGCCGGCTGGTCCTCGGCGGCGTCCCCGGGCGCGGGAGCCGATCCGGTCGGCTCCCCGGAGGCGCTGGCGGAGTCGGTCGTGGGGGTCGACGTGGCCGACGGCGTGGCCGTCGTCGCGGCGGACGGGGTCTCCTCCTGAGCGTCGGGGGCGCAGCCGGCCACGACCAGGCCGGTCGCGACGGCGAGACAGGTGAGGGTTCTGCTGTGCTTCATGGTGGACCTCTCGGCTCGGGGGGCCACGGGGGCGGGGGTCTCCACTCTAGGCTTCCGTCGGGCCCGCACCGGGGAGGAGCGGACCCGGCGCCGGGGCGCGCCGGTGCGCGTGCCGGCGCCGTCCCCGGGCCGGGCGGGATCATCACCGTCGGCGAGGAGGACACGGTCGTCACGGCCGGCGAGCTGCCCGAGGGCCTGAGCCCGGGCGACGACGTCCGGGTGACCGGCACGGTCGAGAAGACCGACGTCCTCACGACCGACGACTTCGACGCCCTGCAGGAGGTCACGGACCAGGAGACCGCTCAGTACCTGGTCGACCGCGGGGAGGAGCGCGTCCTCACGGACGCGCCGGTCACCGTGGTCGAGTGAGCTCCGCGGCGCCCATCAGGCGCCTCATGGCCGTCGCCGGTCGTGCGGACCGGTGCCGCGCCGGTCGGCGTGCGCGGTCCGGTCACGGCCGGAGGGCCGGTGCCCGGGGTGTCGTGCGGGACTGGTGATCCGGACCGGACCCGTGTCCGGCCGGGCGTCCTCCAGGCTCCACCGGAGGAGGTCGACCGCCTCGGGGTCCTCCGCGTGGGCCTGCTGCAGGTCCACGGAGACCTCCGACTCCGGGAACATGCGCCGGGTGCGCAGCACGAGCGGAGCCACGGCCTGCTGGTTGCTGCCCGTGAGGTGACCGGTCACGACCAGGGCCACGTGCTTGCCGTCCAGGTCGATCCGGACCAGAACCGAGAGCTTGTGCCTCATGCGCGCATTCCTCGTCGTCGTCGTGCGGCGGGCCGCGCGGCGACGCACTCGTCCCCGGACGGCTGTGCCGGAACGCGGGGCCGACCGGATCGCGCAGCAGCCCTCCGGCGCGGTGCCGCGGACGGGGGGCCCTCCACCATGGTCGGGGTCCATGGCAGAGGACCACCAGGACGGGCGCGGAAACTGCGCAATCCGGCCCGTCGACCCGGGACGGACCACCGCGCCCGGACGGACCCGGGGCCGCACCCGGCCGAGGGTGCGTCCGGGAGGGGCTACACCTGGTAGTCGGAGGCGTCCTCGGGCGGATCCTCGGCCGCCCCGTACTCCTCGAGGTCGACCAGGACCGCGGGACCCGACTGCGCGACCTGGAGTGCGACGGCGAGGCTCGCGACGTCGTCCTCGTCGAGGGGCTGGTCCGGCAGGTCCAGGGCGTAGCGCGCCTCGCCGTCGACGACGACGGGGGTGATGTGGGCGGGACCGGAGGTCAGGTCGACGACGGTCGCGGGGGCGATCGCGTCGCCGTCCTCGACCGTGGTCCCGGGTGTGGACTCGCTGCCGGTCTCGGGGACCGGCTCGGGATCGTGGCCGGGGTCGGGCCGGTCGTCCGGGGCTGCGGGCGGTGTCATGGGGGGCCGTCCTCTGTGCTCGAAGGTGAGGTCAGCTTACTGAGGGAGCCGGGAAACGCAATCTCCAGGCCCGGATGACATGCCGGTCCGCCGGCCCCGGCCCCGCTTCCCGGGGCGGGCTCAGCCCAGGGCGCGCCGGATGTCCTCGCGCTCCTTCTCCAGGCGGCGGATGCGGTGGCCGAGCCGGAAGAGGCGGACGGAGCCGACGAGTCCCATGACCAGGGCCCCCGCGACCGCCGCCAGCAGCATCGCCACACCGAGGGGGAGGAAGAAGTCCCAGCCCATGTACTCGAACCGTGTGGGTTCGTCGTTCTGCAGGATGAAGATCAGCAGCAGCACGAGGACCACCAGGCCGAGCAGCAGAGCGGTCCACGTCGCCCCCGTGACACCCCGCGCACGGCGCTCGTCGAGGCGCGGGTCGATGCCCGTCGGCCGTGGCGCGGCGCCGTCCCGGCCGCCGTCCCGGCCGCCGTCCCGGCCGTCGGCCGAGCCGTTGCCGGTGGGCGTGCGGTCCCCGGACGGGGTCTCCGGGGCCGGCCGCCCGGTGCCGGGGGAGCCGGGCTCGGGGCCGGGCCTGTCCGGTGTGGTGTCCATGGCAGTGTCCTCCTGCTCGTCGGTCGCTCCGCTCCTCACGGTAGCCCTGTACGGGCTCGTCGGCACGTGGTTCCTGCCCGGGAGATCCGTGTTCGGCGGATCCGTGCTCAGCGGGCCCGTGCGTCAGGTGACCGCCCCGGTGCGCCGGAGGAACCGGTGCACCTCGGCGGCGACCGCCGCGAGGGTCCCGTCCTGGTCCAGGGGCGCGGTCCGGGCCGTCCGCAGGCCGTGGTCGGCGCCCTCGACAGGCACCACGACCACGCCCGGCATGCCGTCCGTGGCGCGCTCGACCTCCTCCGCCGAACCGAACCGGTCCCGGGTGCCCTGAGCCACGAGCACCGGCACCTCCGGCAGGGCCAGCTCGCCGGCGCGCGAGCGCTCGGGCCGGCCCGGCGGGTGCAGCGGGAAGGACAGGCACAGGACGGCTGCCGCCCCCGTCGCCGCGGCCGTGCGGCAGGCGACGCGCGCCCCGGCACTGCGGCCTCCGGCGACCACGGGCCGGCCCTCCGCGATTCCGGTGACGGCCGGTGCCGCGGCGAGCCATGCGGCGTCCAGGACGGCCGGGCGGGGAGCGATCTTCCTGCCGGCGAGCACCCACGGCTGTTCGTGGCGCACCACGGTGATCCCGTGCCGGGGCAGCTCCTCCGCGAGCGCCACGAGGTCTCGGGCGGCCGCGCCCCCGCCGGCGCCGTGCCCCAGCCACAGCACCGCCGACGGGTCCGCCGACGGGGTGACCAGCAGGCGCGAGGGCCCGGCGTCGGTGGGAACGGTGAGCTCGGAGGAGGGCAGCATGCCACCACGGTAGCCGGGGCGGTCCTGCGCCACGGTCCCGTGCTGCCTGCCGGGCGGGGACCGGCCTACCATGGCGGCATGGCACCACCGCAGGCGTCCCACGGCACCCGGCCGAGCCGGGCGGACCTCGAGTCGGCCCGGGACACCACGCTCCCGGACCTGCTCGGTCCGGACCTCCGCCTGCTGATCTGCGGCATCAACCCGAGCCTGTGGGCGGCCGCCACGCAGGCGCACTTCGCCCGGCCGGGCAACCGCTTCTGGCCGGCGCTGCACGACGCCGGCCTGACCGGCCGGCTCGTCGACTGCTCCGCGGGCATGACGGCGGCGGACCGTGAGCACGTGCTGGACCGGGGCATCGGCATCACGAACCTGGTCGGGCGTGCCACGGCCCGGGCGGACGAGCTGGACCCCGCCGAGTTCGTGGCCGGCCGGGAGCGCCTGGCCGAGCTCGTGGCACGGCTGCGCCCCGCGGTCGTCGCGGTGGCCGGTGTGACGGCCTACCGGCACGCCTTCGAGGACCCGCGTGCCGTCCTGGGGCCGCAGCCCCGGGACCTGGCGGGAGCGCGGCTGTGGGCGTTGCCCAGTCCCAGCGGGCTCAACGCCCACGCCTCCCGGGCGGGCCTGGCCGAGGCCTTCGGCGCCGCGGGCCGGGCCGCGGGGGTGCCGATCCGCCGGCCGTCCCCGGCCGGCGGGACGTGACCGAGGTCGTGGCCCCGGAGGAGGAGACGGCCCGGTCGCGGCCGGGCCGCGCCCTCAGACGAACAGGAGCAGGCTGACGGCCATGACCGCCATCCCCGCCACGAGCCCGTAGACGGACAGGTGGTGCTCCCCGTACTCCTGGGCCGTGGGCAGCAGCTTGTCCAGGGAGATGAAGACCATGATGCCCGCCACGCCGGCGAAGACGACGCCGAAGAGGGTCTCGTCGAGCACCGTGGACAGCGCCAGATAGCCCAGGACGCCGCCGACGGGCTCGGCCAGCCCGGACAGGAACGCCCAGCGGAAGGCCTTCCGGCGGCTGCCGGACGCGTGGTGGATGGGCACCGCCACGGAGATCCCCTCGGGCACGTTGTGCAGGGCGATGGCCACGACCACCGGGATCGCCACGGCGGGCTCCTGCATCGCCGCCACGAACGTGGCGAAGCCCTCGGGGAAGTTGTGGATCGCGATGGCCACCGCCGTCATCGTCCCCATCCGCATGAGCCGCCGGTGCCGTCCGTCGTCGTCGTGCGGGTACTCGTGGGGATTCACGCGCGAGGGCACCAGCCGGTCGATCACGGCGATCAGCGCGAGCCCGCCGAAGAACCCGCCCGCCGTGGCCCAGGACCCTCCGCGCTCGCCCAGCTCGGCCACGAGGGCGACCTTCGCCTTGACGAAGATCTCGATCATGGACACGTAGATCATCACGCCGGCGGAGAACCCGAGGCTCACGGCCAGGAACTTGGCGTCGGTGCGCCTCGTCACCAGCGCCAGGAACGCGCCCGCACCCGTGGCCAGCCCCGCGAACAGCGTCAGGCCGAAGGCGAACAGCAGGTCGTTCACGGGCGCGGGACCTCCCTTGGGATCCGGGGTGGGCGCACGAAGTCTAGCCGTCCCGGCCTCCGTCACGGGCGCGCCCCGCGGCGCCGGACCCGGGCGGGGAGCGGCTGTGCGGGACGCCGGTCCGGCAGCGATGATGGTCCGGCAGCGTGGTGACCGGGAGGTGCGGGATGACGGGAGACGACGCGGGCGGGTCCGCCGCCCGGTACCTGTCCGCGTGGCGGCTGCGCCCCGACGGCACGCCGCGGGACGACGACGGCGCCCTGGAGCTGCCGGTGCGCACCCGCTCCGGGGAGCCGGCCGTGCTGCGCATCTCCCGGTCCGGCAACGACCACGAGCACCTGGCCCTGCGGCTGTGGGGCGGGTGCGGGGCCGTCCGGCTGCTGCGCGCCGAGCCGGCCGACCGGGCCCTGCTGCTCGAACGCACGGAGGACCGGGACCTGCGCGAGCTGCCCGAGCTCGAGTCCTGCCGTGTCCTGGGAGAGCTCGTCCGGGCCCTCGCCCGGCCCCCGAGACCGCCGTTCGCCCGGCTGTCGGAGGCCGCGGGCCGGTGGCAGGAGGAGCTCGAGGCGGACGCCGGGCTGGACTCCCGCTTCCCCCGCAGGTTCCGGCTCCAGGCGGCGAAGAACCTCTCGCGGCTGCGGCGCGACGAGCTCGACGCCGCTCTCGTGCACCGCGAGCTGCACCACGGAGCGGTCCACGCCGCACGGCGTGCGCCGTGGCTGGCGACGGGAGCGGTCCCCGTGCTCGGAACGCCGGAGTTCGCCCTGGTCCCCGCGCTGGGGCACCCGGCGGCCGAGGCCGCGCACGGTGGGACCCGGGCCGCGGCGCTCGCCGACCGGATCGAGGCGCTGGCCCTCGCGGCGCAGGCCGATCCCGAGCGCCTGCGGGCGTGGGCGCTCGTGCGGTGGACGGTCGCCGCCCGTCGGGCGTCCCGGGGGCCGGGGGACCGTCCCGCCCCGGAGACGGGACGGCTGGTCCAGCTCTGCAAGGCCGTGCAGCGGGGCGCTTGAAGGGCCTCCTCGGGACCACCGAGTCCTCGTGACGGCGGGGATGCCTCCTCCTGGTCGTGGGTCACCGGGGATCGGTTCGGGAGCGCGGCGGGTTCCTGGGGCACGTGGTGGGCCGCTGCTGGAGCGGACCCCGCAGGCCACGGCCGTGCAGTGGTGCGCGGCCGCCCGGGCGGGGCCGGGCCCGAGGGCTCGGCGGTGCCGGGGCGGACCTCCCCGGCCGAGCTCGTCCGCCGAGCACGCCCTGCCCACCGGGACGAAGGCGGCTGCTTCCTCTGCGTCGGGACGGGCGTCGGCAGGGTCACGCCGGCGCCACCCCACGATGGAGCGGTCGGAGCACTGTCGTCGGTCGGTCGTGCGGTCAGTCAGTCGGCGGGTCAGGCCCGCCCACGGCGTCACCACGGACATCATCACTGTCACACGGGGGCGGCCGGTCGGCACGCCCGCCGAGGGCCTCCACCGTCTCGACGGCCAGCGCCAGGCCCGCCCCGCTGTAGAGGTTGAACACCGTTCCCACGCCGTTGTCGCGCAGCTCCTGGACCTCGTCGTCGTACTGCGCCACCGCCGCGACCCACCCCGTGAACCCGGACTCCGTGAGCTGGCGCAGCGCGACCAGGTTGGACCCGTGGAAGGGCATGGCCAGGACCGCGATGTGCACGTGGCCCGTCGCGATCACGCGTTCCCAGAACTCCTGGTCCGTCGCGTCCGCGTTCTGCACGTCGTAGCCCTCCTCGCGAAGCCGATCGGTGCGGTCCGTGGCGTTCTCGATGCCGACCACGGAGTAGCCGTGCTCCTGCGAGAGCTCCCGGTAGGCCGCCTGTCCCACCCGGCCCATGCCCAGCACCAGGACCTCGGCGTGACCGATGTCGATCGGCTGGTCCTCCGGGAGCAGCCGGTGCTCCGGATGCTCCGGGAGCCGCCGTGCCAGCAGGCTGATGAGGGACGACCCGCGCCGGTTGATCAGGGACGAGGCGACGAAACTCACGGCCACCGCCACGGAGAGCAGCACGAGCCAGGCGTCCGCCAGGATCCCCGCGGAGACTCCGACGGCGCCCACGATGAGCGCGAACTCCGAGTGGTTGGCGAGGGCGAGACCGGTCCGCAGGGACGTCCGGCGGCGCAGGCCGAAGGCCCACAGCAGCACCACGAACAGCATCGACTGCGTGGGCAGCAGTGCGAGCAGCAGCACGCCCATCACGACCATCTCCGGGGTCGGCATGCCGTAGAAGCCGATGGAGACGAAGAAGGCGACGAGCAGGAGGTCCTTCAGCGTGAACAGCACGCGGGACAGCTCGCCGGCGTTCGCGTGGGAGGCCAGGAGCGCTCCGACCACCAGGGCACCCAGGTCCCCCTTCAGGCCTACTGCCGTGAACGCCGCGTAGCCCGGCACCAGCGCCATGACGATGCCGAAGAGCGCCTGCATCTCGCCGTGACCGATCAGACTCCAGATCCGGCGGAAGACCCACGCCGCGGGAAGGAGGAGGAGGAGGGCGGCCGCCCAGGGACTCGGCGGGTGCTCGCTCGTCACGGTGATGAATGCCACCGCCGCCAGGTCCTGGACGATGAGGATGCCGATGGCCACGCGGCCGTAGAGCGAGGTCGTCTCGCTGCGCTCCTCGAGCACCTTGAAGACGAGCACCGTGCTCGAGAAGGACAGCGCGAAGCCTGCCAGCACGACCGCACGCGCGTCCTGGCCCGGCAGGTGGAGGCCCACCAGCATGAGCAGCCCGAGCAAGCCCGCACCCAGTGCGGTGCTGAGCACCATGTGGATGCCGGCGGTGCCCCAGATCTCCTTGCGCAGCAGCGACCGGGCGTCCAGCTTGAGACCGATGCCGAAGAGCATGAGCGTGACGCCGACGTCGGCCAGGTGCTCCAGCGCCGGCAGGCGCTCCACGCCGAGGCCGTTGAGCACGAAGCCCGCGGCCAGGAACCCGATGAGCGGGGGCAGGCGCATGAGAACGGCGAGGGCGCCTGCGCAGAAGACGACGACCAGGTAGACGGCGACCGTGGTCACAGGCGGCTCCCTCGGCGGCCGGCGGTGGGGACCCTCCCAGTCTAGAGGCAGGGCACGACGAGGCTCGTCCGGGGTCGACATGCTGGATGTGCCCTCGGAGTGTCACGGCCCGCCGAGCGCCTACAGTGGTCGCAGACCGGGCACGGGCCGCCGGGAGCGTGCGGCCGGCCCGCACGACCGGACCCCGAGGACGGTCCCCGCGCGAGCGGCCCACGGGAAGGAGCGGAGGATGCCCGAGAACCCGCGGCCCGGGGAGGGCGGGCCGGCGCCCACCCGCTCGCAGCGACTGGACGGCCTGCCGTTCACCACGGAGCACCGCAAGCTCCTGGTGGGCTCCGGCGTCGGCTGGGCGCTCGACGCCATGGACGTGGGCCTCATCTCCTTCGTGATGGCCGCGCTCGCCCAGGAGTGGGGCCTGGGCTCGGGGGAGCTGTCCCTGCTGGCCTCGATCGGTTTCGTGGGCATGGCCGTGGGCGCGAGCCTGGGCGGGCTGCTCGCCGACCGGATCGGCCGGCGCCAGGTCTTCGCCCTGACCCTGCTGGTCTACGGGCTCGCCACGGGGGCGTCGTCGCTGGCCGGGTCGGTGGCCGTGCTGGTGGCGCTGCGCTTCGTGGTCGGACTGGGCCTGGGCGCGGAGCTGCCCGTGGCCTCCACCCTCGTCTCGGAGTACGCCCCGCGGCGCATCCGCGGCCGCCTGGTCGTGATCCTGGAGTCCTTCTGGGCCGTCGGCTGGATCCTCGCGGCGCTCGTCGGCTACTTCGTGGTGCCGTCCTCGCCGGAGGGCTGGCGCTGGGCGCTCGTGGTGGGCGTGGTGCCGGCGGTCTACGCGGTGGTCGTGCGCCGTGCGCTGCCCGAGTCCGTCCGGTTCCTCGAGAGCCGCGGGCGGACGCAGGAGGCGGAGTCCGCGGTGCGGGCCTTCGAACGGGCCCGGCCCCTGGGCCGGTCGCGGAGGGAGTCCGAGGAGGAGGCCCGCGCCGCGGACGCCGCCCCGGACGCGACGCCCTCGGGGCCGCGGGCCGACCGGAGCATCTGGAGCCCGGACCTGCGCCGGCGCACGGGCGGGCTGTGGACGATCTGGTTCTGCATCAACTTCTCCTACTACGGGGCCTTCACGTGGTTGCCGACGCTGCTGCTCCAGCAGGGCTTCACGCTGACCACGTCCTTCGGCTACGTGCTGGTCATCACGCTGGCCCAGCTGCCCGGCTACGCGGCGGCCGCCTGGCTCATCGAGGTCTGGGGACGGCGCGTCACCCTGGCCGTGTTCCTGGGCGGCTCGGCCCTCAGCGCGGCCCTGTTCGGCATCGTGTCCCTGGGCGCCGTGGTGGCCCCGTGGCAGGTCGTCGCCTCGGGCATGGGCCTGTCCTTCTTCAACCTCGGCGCGTGGGGCGCGCTCTACGCCATCGGTCCCGAGCTCTACCCCACGGCGCTGCGGGGCACGGGAACGGGGGCGGCCGCCGCCTTCGGCCGGATCGCCTCCATCCTGGCGCCCCTGTTCGTGCCGGTCCTGCTGGCGGCCGGCGGCGAGCGCTACGACCTGGTCCTGGTCTTCGCCGTCTTCGGCGCGGCCTTCCTCGTCGCGGCGGCCGCCACGTTCGTGCTCCCCGAGCAGCGGGGCCGGGCGCTGCGGTGAGCGGCGCCGAGTTCCTCACGGACCGCGAGATCGGCCTGGCGCGGCTGACCGCGCACGGGCTGGTGCGGCCGGCCGCGGTGGCGCCGGAGGACGTGGTGCGGGCCCTCGGGGCGGTGCAGGCACAGGACCTGCCGGGGGCCCTCGTGTCGGTGGGACTGCGGCGGGCCGCCGGCGCGGACGGACTCCGGGCCGCCTTCGACCGGGGACGCGTCGTGCGCACCTGGTCCATGCGCGGCACCCTGCACCTCGTGCCCGCCGAGGACCTGCGGGCGTGGCTGGCGGTCCTCGGGCCGCGCACGGTGTCCTCGGTGGCCGCCCGGCGCCGCGACCTGGGCGTGGACGACCGGCTGGCGGCGGCCAGGGAGACGGCCCTGTCCGTCCTGCGCCACGGACCCCGGCCCCGTGGGACGGTCCTCGCCGCGTGGGAGGAGGCAGGGCTGCTCGGGCTGCCCGGCAGGGCCTACCACCTCCTGTTCGCCCTGCACCTCGAGGCGACCCTGTGCCTCGGGCCGCTGAGCGCCGACGGCCGGGACCAGCTCGTGGTGCCCGTCGCGGACTGGGTCCCCGCCGGGCCCGGCGCCGATGAGCCAGGCCCGGGTCCCGGCGGCGACGGCGTCCCGCCGGTCGTGGTGCGCTGGATCGGCCGGTACGTGCGCAGCCACGGTCCCGTCTCCGTGGCGGACGCGGCCAGGTGGTCCGCCCTGCCGCGTTCCGTGGTGGCCGCCGCGGTCGCGGCGCTCGACGACGTCGTGGCGGTGCGCGACCGTTCGGGCCGGGAGCTGTGGTGCGCGCCGGAGGTCCTGGGGGAGCGGGTGCGCCGGGACCGCCGGGCGGCGGGGGTGTATCTGCTGCCGCCCTTCGACGAGTACGTCCTCGGCTACGGCGACCGTTCCCACGTGCTGGCCGCGGAGCACTCCGCGCGCATCGTCCCCGGGGGCAACGGGGTGTTCAAGCCCACCGTGGTCGCCGGCGGCCGGGTGGTCGGCACGTGGGCGCGCGCCCGGCGGGCCGGGGGACAGCAGCTCGTGCTGGACCCGTTCGAGGCGTTCTCGCCGGCGCGCACCCGGGCCGCCGAGCGGGCCTTCGCGAGGCTGCCCGCCCTCTGAGCCCGGCCCGCCCCGCCCGGACGGTCACTGGGACGATTCCGGTATGGATCCGGCGGCCCGCACGGTGGTCGGGATATCGGCGCGGTGGTTAGGGTGAGGGCATGATCAATGCCGCCCGCCTGCACTCGGACCTGTCCCGCCTCGGCCGTGAGACCGACATGTTCCTGGCCACCGCCGCCTCCCTCTCGGAGCGCGAGCTGGCCGAGCCCTCGCTGTGCGGGGGCTGGACGCGCGCCGACGTCGTCGCGCACATCGCCTCGAACGGGCGCGCCCTGGTGAAGCTCATCGACTGGGCGACCAGCGGTGAGGAGCAGGCCCCCTACGCCTCCGCGGAGGCCCGCAACCAGGAGATCGCCGAGCTGGCGGCGCTGCCCCGCGAGGAGCTCCTGCGGGAGCTGCGCGACTCGGCGGCCTACTTCGCCGAGCAGGCGGAGCGGCTCGGCGGCGACCTGGCGGTCGAGGAGGTGCACCTGCACGGCAAGCGGATCCCCGCCACCTCGATCGTGGCGCTGCGCATCGCCGAGATCGTCGTCCACCACCACGACCTCGACACCGCCTGGACCATCGAGGAGGCGGACCCGGACTCGCTGCTCAACGCCCTCGAGGCCGCGGTGCGCACGATGCGGTTCAAGGGCGCCCCCGGGATGACGCTCGTGACCGAGGAGCGCGACGAGTGGGTGATCGGGGACGGCGCCCTGCGGGTGGAGTCCGACCGCGAGGGCCTGCTCGAGTGGCTCGCCCGCGGCGAGTCCGAGAACGTCGAGGCCGACGGCCCGCTCCCGCAGCTGCCCTCCTGGTGACCCCGAGCCGGTGGGGCCGGCGGCCGCGCGACGGCGCACCGGCCCCGGCGCAGTCCCCCTGACCTTCTTCCCGGCCCTCAGCCCCGCGGGGCAGGGGCGCCGCTGAGCACGGCCACGAGGAAGTCGCTGTCCTCCCGGAACGGCCGCAGGTCCCACGTGGACAGGAGCAGGTCGGGCACGAGCCCGGCCTCCCGTGCGTCGTGCAAGAACTCGGGAAAGGGGTAGCCGCGCCCGGCGCCGAAGCCGACGACCGCCCGCCCGTCCGGGGCCAGGTGCCGGCGGAACCGCCGCAGGACCTCGGTGCGCGTGCTGGGGGCCAGGAAGGTCATGACGTTGCCCGCGCACAGGACGACGTCGAACGGTTCGGCCCGTCCGCGCGCGGGGAGGTCCAGCACGGCCAGGTCGCCCACGATCCACTCCGGGCCGGGGTGGTCCTCGCGGGCCGCCGCGACGAGGGTGGGATCGACGTCGACGCCGACGACGGTGTGCCCGGCCCGGTGCAGGTGGCCGCCGTTGCGCCCGCCCCCGCAGCCGGCGTCGAGGACGCGCGCGCGGCGCGGGACCATGGCGTCGACCAGACGCGCCTCCCCGGCGACGTCCTCGCCCGCGGCGGCCAGGGCCCGGAACCGCTCGACGTACCACGACGAGTGCCCGGGATCGGCCCGCACCTTGTCCATCCACGCGCTCTGCTCGACCATCGGACCAGGCTACAGGCCTGCGGTCCGCCGGTCGCGGGGACCGGCTCGCGGCCCGGGGTGCGCCGGCGGGATCGGCCGGCGTCGGGAGGATCACAGCGGGCGAGCGCCCGTCCGGGGTAGACTGGTCGGTGGCCCAGTGCGTGGGCGCCCCCGTCCGGACACCTCCGGGCGCGCGGCGGCGCCCCGGCCGCTTCCATCGGGAGGGCTGCACCTCCCCCCGCATCTCCACCCGAAGAGAGACCTCCGCGTATGCCTGTCACCTCCACCACCGCCCAGCGCGCCGACCTCCGCAACGTGGCCATCGTGGCCCACGTCGACCACGGCAAGACGACCATCGTGGACGCCATGCTCCAGCAGACGCACGCGTTCTCCGCCCACGGCGAGGTCGAGGAACGCGTCATGGACTCCGGTGACCTGGAGCGCGAGAAGGGGATCACGATCCTCGCGAAGAACACCACGGTGTTCTACGACGGGCCCTCCGCCGGCGGGCAGACCGTCACGATCAACGTCATCGACACCCCGGGGCACGCCGACTTCGGCGGCGAGGTCGAGCGGGGCCTGTCCATGGTCGACGGCGTTGTGCTGCTCGTGGACGCCTCCGAGGGCCCGCTGCCCCAGACCCGGTTCGTGCTCCGCAAGGCGCTCGAGGCCAAGCTGCCCGTGATCCTCGTGGTCAACAAGGTCGACCGCCCCGACGCCCGGATCGAGGAGGTCGTGCACGAGTCCATGGACCTGCTGCTGGGCCTGGCCTCGGACATCTCCGAGGAGGATCCGGACATGGACCTGGACGCCGTCCTCGACGTGCCCGTCGTCTACGCCGCCGGACGTGCCGGCCGTGCGTCCCTCGAGCAGCCGGCCAACGGCTCCCTCCCGGACCACGAGGACCTCGAGCCGCTGTTCAAGACCATCATCGAGCACGTCCCCGCCCCGTCCTACGACCCGGAGGGCGTGCTCCAGGCGCACGTGACGAACCTGGACGCCTCCCCGTTCCTGGGCCGCCTGGCCCTGCTGCGCATCTTCAACGGCACCCTCAAGAAGGGTCAGACCGTGGCGTGGGCGCGGGCGGACGGCCAGCTCAAGAACGTGCGCATCTCCGAGCTGCTGGCCACCAAGGGCCTGGACCGCGTCCCCGCCGAGGAGGCCGGGCCGGGCGAGATCGTGGCCGTGGCCGGCATCGAGGACATCACGATCGGCGAGACCCTCACCGACCCGGAGGACCCGCGGCCCCTGCCCCTGATCACCGTGGACGACCCGGCGATCTCCATGACCATCGGCATCAACACCTCCCCGCTGGCCGGCCGCGTCAAGGGCGCCAAGGTCACGGCCCGCCAGGTCAAGGACCGGCTGGACAAGGAGCTGGTGGGCAACGTGTCCCTCAAGGTGCTGCCCACCCAGCGCCCCGACGCGTGGGAGGTCCAGGGCCGCGGCGAGCTCGCCCTGGCGATCCTGGTCGAGCAGATGCGCCGCGAGGGCTTCGAGCTCACCGTCGGCAAGCCCCAGGTCGTCACGAGGACCGTCGACGGCAAGGTGCACGAGCCCGTCGAGCACATGATCATCGACGTGCCCGAGGAGTACCTGGGCGCGGTGACCCAGCTGATGGCCTCCCGCAAGGGCCGCATGACCGCCATGACCAACCACGGCACCGGCTGGGTGCGGATGGAGTTCAAGGTCCCCGCACGCGGGCTCATCGGCTTCCGCACCCGTTTCCTCACCGACACCCGCGGCGCGGGCATCGCCTCCTCCTACGCCGACGGCTACGAGCCCTGGGCCGGCGAGATCGAGTACCGCACCAACGGCTCGCTGATCGCCGACCGCGCGGGCGTGGTCACGCCCTTCGCGATGATCAACCTGCAGGAGCGCGGCACGTTCTTCGTGGAGCCCACCTCCGAGGTCTACGAGGGCATGATCGTGGGCGAGAACTCCCGCGCCGACGACATGGACGTCAACATCACGAAGGAGAAGAAGCTCACCAACATGCGAGCGGCCTCCTCCGACACCTTCGAGAACCTCACGCCCCCGCGCAAGCTCACGCTCGAGGAGTGCCTCGAGTTCGCCCGCGAGGACGAGTGCGTGGAGGTCACCCCGGAGACCATCCGCATCCGCAAGGTGGTCCTCGACGCCAACGAGCGGCTCAAGGCGAACCGGGCCCGGGCCCGCGCCTGACCCGCCCCACCCGAGCGCAGCAGGCCCGGCCGTGACCCAGCCCGTCCCGCACTACCCCGAGCAGGGCGCCCTCGTGCGCGAGGACGCCCTGCCCGGCCTGCTGCCCCCGGGTCTGCGCCCGGAGGACGCCCGGCTGCTGTTCGTCCACGCCCACCCGGACGACGAGTCCATCGCCACGGGCGCCACGATGGGACGGTACGCCGGGCTCGGCGCCCGGGTCGTGCTGCTCACCATGACGCGCGGGGAGCGGGGGGAGGTCATCCCCGAGGCCCTGCGCCACCTCGAGGCCGGCCGCCCGGGCAGCACCGACGACGGGACGGCCCTGGGGCTGTACCGGGTCGGAGAGCTCGACGACGCCGCGGCGCGCCTCGGGGTGGCCGACCGGTTCTTCGCCGGCGAGCCCCCGGCCCTGGACCCTGCCGCGGGGTTCGCCAACGGCACCGGCTCCTACGCCGACTCGGGGATGTCCTGGGGCCCGGACGGCCGGGCGGCCCCGGCGGAGGACTCCTCGCCCCGCAGCCTCACGGCGGCCTCCACGGAGGAGGCGGCCGCGCACGTGGCCGCCGCGATCCGCGCCGTCCGCCCCCACGTGCTCGTGACCTACGACGACGACGGCGGCTACGGCCACCCGGACCACGTCCGGACCGCCGCGGCGGCGGTGCTGGGTGCCCGGCTGGCCGCGGGCACCGCGGACGGGAACGCCGACCCCTGGGACACCCCGCTCGTGTGGGCCGTGGAGGGCGAGGCCCGGACCGGGGACCCGCGTCCGCAGGCCGCGGTGCGCGGATCCGCCGAGCGCAAGCGGGGGGCCATGGCCGCCCACGCCACCCAGATCGTCCTGGCCGCGGACGCCTCGCACTTCGCCCTCTCCAACGGCGTGTGGCAGCCGTTGAGCTCCCTCGAGACCTACCGGCTGGTGGCCGGGGACCCGGAGGCCGCCGCGGACGGGGCCGGGCAGCCGCGCGCGGGGGCCCCGGCAGGGCCGTTCTCCGTGCCCGCCGCCCTCGTGACCTCCGCGGCGGCCGGGCTCGTGGGCGGCAGCACGGCGGCCGTCCTGCACGGCGCCGTCTGGCACGCGCCCGCGGGCTGGTGGCTGCCGTGGGGCCTGGTCTTCGCCAGTGCCCTGCTGCTGAGCGTCTCGCTGTGGGCGGGCACCGCGACCCGGCGGGTGTGGGCCGCCGCCGTGCCCGGGCTCGTCACGTACCTGCTGTCCTGGCTCTTCGCCTACGGCGGGGACGGATCCACGATCGTGGTGACGGATCCGGGCACGCTCCTGGGGGTCGTGGGGCTGGCGTGGTTCGTGGCCGTCTTCGCCGTGACGCTGGCCTCGGTGCTCGTGACGGCCCGGTGGGTCCGGACGCTCTGAGCTCAGCCCCGGCGGCGCCGGGGCGCCGCCGGGGGGACCACGCGCGCGGCCCGCACGTCGCGGGCGGCGACCACCACGTCCCCGCGGCGGGTGCGGACCGTCAGCGTCCCGGCGTCCACAGCGGTCAGCTCGCCCAGCGCGTCGGTCAGCGGCAGTCCCGAGGCGTCGTCGTCGTCCAGCGCGTAGCGCACGCTCACGCGCGTACCCGACGGCAGGCCCCGGAGCAAGCGCAGGGCGGCGGATGACGCCCCGGACGGTGACGTTGAGCCGGATGTCGGAGGGGTCATGGCTGTCATCGTAGCGGGGGAGCCGTGGATAGACTGGAGCCAGCATCCCAGCAGAAAGGTGAACAACGCCGTGACCTACGTCATCGCCCAGCCCTGTGTCGACGTGAAGGACAAGGCCTGCGTCGAGGAGTGCCCCGTCGACTGCATCTACGAGGGGGAGCGTTCGCTCTACATCCACCCCGACGAGTGCGTCGACTGCGGCGCCTGCGAGCCCGTCTGCCCCGTCGAGGCCATCTACTACGAGGACGACACCCCCGAGGAGTGGGCCGACTACTACAAGGCCAACGTCGAGTTCTTCGACGACCTGGGCTCGCCCGGCGGCGCCGCGAAGCTCGGCAACACGCACACGGACCACCCCATGATCGCCGGGCTGCCCCCGCAGAACCAGGACGTCGCCCTGTGACCGACCGGGTCTTCGGGCTCGACCTGCCGGACTATCCGTGGGACACGATGGCCCCGTACCGGGCCGTCGCCGCGGAGCACCCGGACGGGGTCGTGGACCTGTCGATCGGCACGCCGGTGGACCCGACGCCCCTGGTGGTCCAGGACGCGCTGGCGGCCGCGGCCGACGCGCACGGCTATCCCACCACCCACGGGACGCCCGCCCTGCGGGAGGCGGTCGTGGCCTGGTACGCCCGGCGCCGCGGCGTGCCGGGGCTCGACCCGGCCGCGGTCATGCCCACGGTCGGCTCCAAGGAGCTGGTGGCCTGGCTGCCGCTGCTGCTGGGGCTGCGCCCGGGCGACGTGCTCGTGCGCCCCTCGGTCGCCTATCCCACCTACGACATCGGCGCGCGGCTCGCGGGCGCGGAGGCCGTGGCCGCCGACGACCTCGACGAGCTCGACCCGGACGTCCGCGCCAGGGTGCGCCTGGTGTGGCTGAACTCACCGGGCAACCCGACCGGGATCGTCCGCGACGCCGCGTCCCTGCGCCGGGTCGTGGACCAGGCCCGGGCCCTGGGCGCGGTGGTGGCCTCCGACGAGTGCTACGCCGAGCTCGGCTGGGGCGCGTGGGACGTCCAGCACGGCGGCGAACCGGTGCCCTCGGTGCTCGACCCGCGGGTCAGCGGCGGCGACCCGTCCCTGCTGCTGTCCGCCTACTCGTTGTCCAAGCAGTCGAACGCCGCGGGCTACCGCGCGGCGTTCCTCGCCGGGGACCCCCGGCTGATGGCCGGCCTGGTCAACTCCCGCAAGCACGCCGGGATGATCGTCCCCGCGCCGGTCCAGGAGGCCATGCGGGCGGCCCTGGGCGACGACGCCCACGTCCAGGCGCAGAAGGCGCTCTACCGGGCCCGCCGCGAGCGTCTCGTGCCCGCGGCGGAGGCCTTCGGGCTGCGGATCGAGCACTCCGAGGCGGGGCTGTACCTGTGGGCCACGGCCGGGGAGGACTCGTGGACCACCGTGCGGCGGTTCGCGGAGCGCGGCGTCGTCGTGGGCCCGGGGGCGTTCTACGGCACCGCGGGGGAGGGGCACGTGCGCCTGGCGCTGACCGCCCCGGACGAGCGGATCGACGCCGCCGTGGACCGCCTGAGCCGTCCCTGAACGGTCCTGTCCCCGGGACGGGATTGGTCCCGGCGCGGACGGAGCAGGTAGGTTGGACCCTGACGATCGCTGTGTCCCGAGACACGCCCGTGCCGCGCCACCGGCGGCGCCCGGCACGGCCACCACGGGCACCGGACACCGACATCCACTCGCGGAGGACGAACATGACCGATTCTGCACAGAAGACCGAGACCGCCCAGCTGGACTACGGCGACGGCAGCCCGCTGGAGCTGCCCGTCCAGGACGCCACGGAGGGCAACCGCGGGTACGCGATCTCCAACCTGCTCAAGGAGACGGGCAACGTCGTCTTCGACCCCGGCTTCATGAACACCGCCAACGCGCGCTCGTCGATCACCTACATCGACGGCGAGAGCGGGATCCTGCGCTACCGCGGCTACCCGATCGAGGAGCTGGCCCAGCACTCGAGCTTCATCGAGACGGCCTACCTGCTGATCTACGGCGAGCTGCCCGCACCGGAGCAGCTCGAGGACTTCGACACGCGCATCCGGCGGCACACCATGGTCCACGAGGACCTCAAGAGCTTCTTCAACGGCTTCCCGCGCAACGCGCACCCGATGCCGGTCCTCTCCTCCGCGGTCTCGGCGCTGTCGACGTTCTACGCGGACTCCCTGGACCCCTTCGACAAGGAGCAGGTCGAGATCTCCACGATCCGCCTGCTCGCCAAGGTCCCGACCCTGGCGGCCTACGCGTACAAGAAGTCCAAGGGCGAGCCGCTGCCCTACCCCAAGAACGACCTCAACTACTCGGAGAACTTCCTGCGCATGTGCTTCGGCGTGCCCGCCGAGGACTACGAGATCGACCCGACGATGGCCAAGGCGCTGGACATCCTCCTGATGCTGCACGCCGACCACGAGCAGAACTGCTCGACCTCCACCGTGCGGCTCGTCGGCTCCTCGCACGCCAACATGTTCGGCTCCGTGTCCGCGGGCATCAACGCCCTCTACGGCCCGCTGCACGGCGGGGCGAACGAGGCGGTGCTGACCATGCTGAACCGGATCCAGACGGAGGGCATCGCGCCCGAGGCGTTCATGG
Organism: Kocuria rhizosphaerae; assembly: GCF_044462265.1. Lineage (NCBI taxonomy): Bacteria > Bacillati > Actinomycetota > Actinomycetes > Micrococcales > Micrococcaceae > Kocuria > Kocuria rhizosphaerae. The sequence goes on along the minus strand of NZ_JBISWL010000041.1, from coordinate 432 downwards.
AGCAGGTCAAGAACAAGGAGTCGGGCGCCCGGCTCATGGGCTTCGGCCACCGGGTGTACAAGAACTACGACCCGCGGGCGCGCATCGTGAAGGGCTACGCCCACGAGATCCTGGACAAGCTCGGCGGCAACGACGAGCAGCTCGAGATCGCCATGCGCCTCGAGGAGAAGGCCCTCGCCGACGACTACTTCGTGGAGCGCAAGCTCTACCCGAACGTCGACTTCTACACCGGCCTGATCTACAAGGCGATGGGCTTTCCGGAGAAGATGTTCACGGTGCTCTTCGCGATCGGCCGACTGCCGGGCTGGATCGCCCAGTGGCGTGAGATGATCGAGGACCCCGAGACCAAGATCGGCCGCCCGCGCCAGCTCTACGTGGGGCCGGGCGAACGGCACTACCCGCAGCGCTGAGCCGGCGGCCCGGGAACGGCCG